>CAMWQV010000143.1 GCA_947176425.1 uncultured Clostridia bacterium | reverse complement strand
ATATCCGATAACCGCAGATTGACAGGGCCGGATATCACAATTTGAATGGAATCCACATAAAAAGGAGGACTACATATGGCAACGACTGAATGCGGGCACGGACATATCTACGACTCGGACCTCTATCCATCCTGTCCCTACTGTAATAGCGCCCAACCCATCATCAACTTCGGTCCAGGTGGCAGTCATGGACAGGCTGCCTACAGCGAGGACAAGACTGCGCCGATAGGCGGTGGCTACGGACCGTCGGCGGCCTATGGTGCGGACAAAACCGCACCGCTGAATGGCTACGGTCCAACCGCCTCAGCGGGTCAGGCGGCTTGGGACGGCGATGTTACCCGACCGCCTGTGGGATACCCCTCCCCCCAAGGAAAACGAGTGGACGAGAAGCAGCACACTGTGGGCATGATGCAAAAGAAGATGGGCTTGGAGCCGGTGGTAGGCTGGTTGGTGTGTATTGATGGTGTGGACAAGGGCCGGGATTATCGGCTCATGGCCAGAATCAACTCCATTGGCCGCAGCGAGGAAATGGACGTGTGCATCAAGGGAGATCAGAGCATCTCCAATGAGAACCACGCACGGCTAGGCTATGAGTCGAAGCACAACACATTCCATCTGATTCCCGCCGAAAGTAAAAATCCCATTTATCTCAACGATCAGGTGGTGTATGTACCCACTCAGCTCAGTCCCTATGATGTGCTGGAATTCGGCGAGACAAGGCTGGTCTTTATCCCCTTGTGTTCCGCCCTTTTTAATTGGACAGACGGCATTGTGCATAGCGAGGACGGCAAATGATAGACCTTAACGGACTGTTCCGGCGCAGACCGGAGCGCCCCGTGCCGTCCCCGCCCCGGCTCCTCTCCTATCAGGTAGGAAACCTTCAGGGGCTAGGGACTCGGGAGCGGCAGGAGGATTCCTTCGCATTCGCGAACGCTATGGATGTCACAGAAATCCGCCGCAGGGGCCTGCTGGCGGTGGTGGCAGACGGCATGGGTGGTATGGAGGACGGCAAACGGGTCAGCGAGGGTGCTGTGGCAGAGCTGTTGGCTTGGTTCAACAGCATGGACAGGGAGGGCAGTCTGCCCAGACAGCTCCACCGTTGCGTGCTGGAGACATCTGACAGACTGTATAACAATTTCCGTGGGGCGGGCGGCACCACGCTGGTGGCTTGTCTCTTTTTCCGAGAAGCCCTTTATTGGGCCTGTGTGGGGGACAGCTTCCTCTACCTGAAGCGCGGCAGGGGCCTCTACCGTCTGAATCAGGAACATAATTATCGTACACAGCTTTATCGGGAGACAGTCCGTGCCGGACGGTTGGACCCCGCAGAGGCCAACGCGGACCCGGACGGCCACCGTCTCAGCCAGTTTCTGGGCAAGGAGAGGGTGGAGGAGGTAGATCTGAGCCTTCGCCCCCTGCTTCTGCAAAACGGCGACAAGCTATTGCTTTGTTCCGATGGCGTAGGGGGAGTATTAGACCAGGCCGCTATTTTAGCGTGTTTGGAGACAGAGGATCCCGCTCGGGCCTGCACGATGCTGGATGGGCACATCCAGGCTATGGGGCGCAGGCATCAGGACAACTATACCGCGCTGGTTATAATGTGCGGGTATTGAATAGGGAGAAAATTATGGAAAAAAAAGTACTGTCATGGATGTTGCTGGCTGTGTTCGTGATGTTGACCCTCTCAAGCGGCGCACTGGCGGCCACGGATGGTGGAAACGCGGTGGATGCAGCGCGCAGCGGCGTAGTCCGTGTGCTGTGCGTATACGAGTGCCGGGGAGGCGACCTGGGCGAGTATCTGACTGTCCGTGGGTTCCAGTCCTACACTGTCGGCTCGGCCTTCGGTGTGGGGACATCGGGGGAACCCACGAACACTTTTGTGACGAACCGCCATGTATTGGAGCAGGAGGCGGTTACCTCCATCACTGCGAAGGCGCTCCGGCTATGGTACGACTTGGACCTCGGTGACCAGGACAATACGGTCTATACCGTTCCGCTCACGCTGATCCGCGTCTATCTTTTGTTGGATGACAACGCCTATTCCTCTGCCACCGGTCTTGATACCAGCCGGGCGGTCCCCTGCACGGTGGTTCATCGCAACGGCACGGATGAACCGGACCTGGCAGTGTTGCGCACGGAGGACCCAGTGGAAAAGCGCATAGCGCTGCCATTGCTGGCAGCAGAGGACGGCATCGGTGTCAGCGGGGCGGTCTACGCCCTAGGTTTCCCCACCAGCGCGGATGCCTCCGGTATGGTGCGGTATGAAAACACGGACTCCGTAGACGTTTTTTACGCTGGCTCGGTGAAGAGCTGTACGGCCACCAGCGGGACGGTAAACCGCTTCGCCGATTATAGCAGCGAATACTGCCGCATCATCCAACACAACGCACAAATTAATCCGGGCAATTCCGGCGGACCTCTGGTAACAGGGAACGGCGCGGTGGTGGGCGTCAACACTTTCTCTTTTAACCTAAACAACGTGGATAACGCCAGCCAGACCGCCAACTATGCCGCAGTAGAGAGCGAGTACGTCATGCGTATGCTGGACAAGCTCAATATTTCCTACGACATCTATGACCCCGCGCCTACGCCGACTCCCTGGCTGAAATGGGTTGTCATTGCGGCAGCAGCGGTCCTGCTCATTGTCATCATTACAGCCGTGGCCATAGCGTCTGGCAAGAAAAAGAAGCCCCCGCAGCCCATACCGGTTCCGCCAGTTCCACCGGTTCCGCCGGTTCGCTCACCGTCAGTACGCTCCATGAGCCATCAGCATGGCGGGATGCAGGTGCCGTTGGAGGGCCGGAGCATCCTGATCGGACGGTCCATGCCCGACTGCCAGATTGTATTCCAGAGCGGCACACCGGGCATCAGTGCGCGCCACTGCTCAGTGTCTTGGGATACCCAGTCGGGGGAGTTCCTGCTGACCGATCTGCGTTCTACATACGGAACTTTCCTGTCCAACGGCCAGCAACTGACTCCCGGCGTGTCCGTCCGCCTGCGGCCCGGCGACACCTTTTACCTAGGAGAACGGGACAACGCCCTGCGCGTAGAACTGGAGTGAGTGCGTGGAACTGAAAGCATATCTATACACCAACGCCGGGGGCCGTTCCTGCAATGAGGATAGCGCGGACTACCGTATGAATGGTGGTGAGGGCATCTTTTTACTGGCCGATGGCCTGGGCGGGCACATGGGCGGCGAACAGGCTTCGGCGATTGTGGTGGAATCAGTGCTTGCGGCTTGGGAGGCGGAGGGCGGAGAGTTGGCCGCCGTGGACTGCCGCCAGTGGCTGGAGGAGAGTATCCGGACCGCTAATCAGACCTTGTTAGCAGCTCAGACGAAAAAACGGAATGCGATGAAGAGTACCGTGGTGGCGTTGGTTCTGAAGGATGGTCTGGCCGCATGGGTCCATGTGGGGGACTCCCGGCTTTATCATCTGTGCGGAGGACAGACGGTAAAGGTTACACAGGATCACTCCGTGACCTATAAAAAATATTTGGCCGGGGAGATTACACGAGAGGCAATTAACTTTGACGAGGACCGGTCCAGCCTGCTTCGGGTGGTGGGGGATGAGAATCGTTGTCTTCCTGAGTCCGGAGAGCCAGAGGGCGGCCGCATATGTCCTGGGGATGCGTTTCTCCTCTGCTCCGATGGCTTTTGGGAGTATCTCTTTGATGACGAGATACTAATTGATTTTCTCAAGGCGGATACGCCGGAAACGTGGGCGGAGCTGATGCTGGTAAGGGCGCTGCCCCGTATGCGGCCGGGAAACGATAACCTAACACTCTTGACGGTCTTCGTCCGCTGACTCTGGTTTTCTGTGTAGATTGGAGAATCCAATATGAAAAAAATCTGTAAACATCTGCTGCCCCTTCTGCTGGCTTTGTGGCTGCTGCCTGGAACTGCTTTGGCAGCGGAGGAAGCGTCCCTGGCGGCGGCTTTCCGCCAAGGGGACCGATTCTGCGGTTTTGCCGTTTTGGACGAAGGGCTATCGCCTCCAATGTCGGCGAAGCTCCAAACAGGCATGTTGTCTATGCCGCTGACCCAGCCACCGGCCAAACTGTCGGAGAGCGGCCTGCCGGTGGTCTACCTCCTTTTGGTGGATTGCTCCACCTCTATGGCGAAACTTGGGAAACAGGTGACAGCTTTCACAGAGGCCCTGGCAGAGAAGGATGGTACTGGCGCACACTTCGCCCTGGCCACCTTTGGCGAGACGTTCTCTCTGGTGTGGGACGAGGATGATGGGGAGGACAGTGTCGCCACAGCCGCAGCTCAAATCAGTTATACGGCGCAGCGGACGGATCTGTCCCAAGGCATTTTGGATGCCACTGCTTATCTGTCCGACAGCTGGTCGAGAAACTCAGGTGAGCTGGTAAATCTGGTGGTAATCACCGACGGCATACCGAAAGACAGTGAAGACAGCCCCGCGATAGACGAGGTGGCGGCACAGCTGATGGAGGAGACGTCCGTGCTGGTTCACACCTTCGGCCTGTCTACCCGTTCAAAGGACTCCGTAGCGGCTATGGGCACCTTGGAGACGCTTGGACGTGGTCTTCACACAACAGCGAGCAGCGTAAGCAAAGCCGGAGCCCGAGCGGCCGAAATGGCGGCATTCGTCAACAATCTGTGCGCCGTAGGCTTTACATGGGACCCGCAGGACGGCGACTCACGGTATAGTGACAGCGCAGAGATAAGTTTCTCTTGGGAGGACGGAAGCACTCGCAGTTTGGTTATAGATATGGCGGATGTGCCGGTTTTTGACAGCCCAGATGAGGAAACAGAAGCTATCGAAAATTCCGTTGATCCGGTTCGTCCTGAAATTTCTGACGGCTCTGGAAATTCCCAAAATTCTGAAACTCCCAAGGACTCTGCGGATCAAAAGGATTCTGAAAATCTTGACATTGCAGATGATTCCGATGGCTCATCTGACGAGAAATCCGGAGTTCCTGGGGCAGTATGGGCCATCGGCGGTGCGGCCTGTGCAGTGCTGCTCACCGCACTTTTGTTTCTCTGGAAGAAACGGAAACCTGGTGGAGAGCGTCCCAAGGGCAGTATCCCTATGCGCCTGGAGGTTGTCTATGGCAACTATGCCGGAGAAAGCGAGCTATACCTGGTGGATGAGCTGATCGTGGGCCGGGGCGCTCAATGCGGCATCCCGTGGCGGGATAAGGATGTCTCGCGGCGAAATTCCAGGATTTTCCTGCGAGATGGCATGGTCTACATTGAGGATCTCGGTTCTCGGCAGGGCACAGCCCTGGGCGGGATGCGGCTTCATGATGCTAACCGTTTGAGAAGCGGAGAGGAAATATCCATTGGTTCGGTTCGTTTCCGCCTGAAATTCTAGGGAGGTCTGCATATGTATCAACAAAAAGGTTCCATGGGTGCGCGTATTGGCGCGTTCTTTCTGGATAATATCATCATCAATGTAATCGCAGGGCTGATTGCCTGGGTGTCCTGGGAGCTGTATCTGCTGGCTGTCCCCTTCTTGAGCCTCCTCTACTTTGGTTTCTGCGAGGGCAGCTCCATGAGCGCCTCCTTGGGGAAACGGATATGCGGACTTATTGTAGTGGACGAGAGCGGGATGCCGCTGAGCTACGGAACGGCGTTTTTGCGGTCCCTGGGCCGTCTTATCTCGGGTGCCTGTCTGGGCATCGGCTTTCTGATCGGGTTTTTCGATGGGGAGGGAAAGACACTTCACGACCGTATGGCTCATACCTTTGTTGCCAGCAGCCGGGAGGTCTACCAGCAGCCATCTCCCCAACCGCAACCACAGCCCCAGCTCCACAGCGAATCCATGAAAGGAAACAGCAGTATGAATCCTCAAATTATCGGTATCTCGGGACAGTTCGCCGGCCGCGCTTTTCCCATCGCGCCGCAAGGCTCCATGTTGGGCACGGACCCGGCATCCTGCGACTTTGTTTTTCCGCGCGGTTGTCCGGGAATCAGCCGCAACCACTGCAAGATCCAGTACAATCCCCAGACCCAGATGTGAAGCGGTAAGCCAATTGATAACACAAACGCCACA
>CAMWQV010000142.1 GCA_947176425.1 uncultured Clostridia bacterium | reverse complement strand
GGACATACATCTACAGTGAAGCCCGCCGATTCCAATTCTTCCTTCAGCACCGCCTTCACCGGATCGCCGCTGTAGGCTTTAGTGTTGGGAATGTTATGGACATAAACAAGGAAAACGCGTTTGTTCTCTGGATCGATGGGGAGAATATTTTGCGTGTCCTTCACAAGGGTAGTACACAAATCAGCGGCCTGACGGCGGAATTCCTGATGCTCCGGACAACCCACATACTTCTCCCTGAGTTTCGGGGCAGGGAAACTGTAGCTTCCCGTAAGTCCCAGCTTTGCCTTGAGTCCCAGGATACGCTCAAGAGCCTCCTGCAGCCGTTCTTTGGTAACGATTCCACATGCAATGCCCTCCCGCATATAGCCGATATCCTCATCTGCGCTGTTGGCAAAAAGAATCATATCACAACCGGCGGCGATTGCGTGGGGAAGGGCTGTCTTCCGTTCCTCGGCCACGTTGAAACCTATCATCTGTGTGGCGTCGGTAATGACAACCCCGTTGAAGCCCAGTTCGCCGCGCAGGACATCCTGCAGGAGTTCCGGCGCCAGTGTAGCGGGCTTTATCTCCGCGTCCGTCATACCGGGACGGTATTTTTTCGACAGAGCCCGCTGGGTAATATGGCCTACCATCACAGCCTCTATTCCCTCCTCAATGAGGCCGCGGTAGACTCTGCCGAAGGTGTCCTCCCATTCTCCGGCATCCAAGTCATTACAGCCGGTGACAAGATGCTGGTCGCGCTCCTCGGTGCCATCGCCGGGAAAATGTTTGGCGGTGCAGGCCATGTTGAATCCTGAATCGCGCACACCATTAATATAGGCTTTCGCCATTTTGAGTACCGTATCAGGATCCTGACCGTAGCTCCTGGTGTTGACAATGGTGTTGCGCCAGTTCATGTAGATATCGCAGACCGGGTTGAAGAGCCAGTTTACGCCAATGCTTCCGGCCTCTCTTGCGCTGGCAAGACCGATGTGGTAGGCAGTCACCGGGTCGCTGCCTGCGGCGGCTTGGGCGGCGGTGGAGACATAGGTACCGTCAGGCACACACTCCGCGCCGCCGGTGTCGCAGTTGGCGGCGATGAGCAGTGGAATCCTGCTGTGCGCCTGATAGAGCCGGTTCTGCTCGTAAGCTTCCGCGGAACTCTTGCGCTGCCAGCGAAGGCCGCCCTGATGCCAGCGTTCCGTCTCCCGTGCGATATTTTCCTCGTTTACGCCGGGAGTATAGGTCATCAGGGTAAACAGCTGGCCTATTTTTTCGTCCAGAGTCATGCCCGCAATAGTGGAGCTGACCCACTCGATCTGCTCATCGTTCAGATAAAATGGTTTTGTTTTCAGATTGACCACGATGTCCTCCTTATCAGCCGCCCAGGTTTGCTAAAAATTCTTCTGTCTTCTGAACTTCATAGCCGCCGTATTCGCCGTTCCGGAGCTTGGAAAACCCTGTCTGCCTCAGCTCCGCCCAGCTCTCACCCTCGCGGCGGACGAGGATCGGATAATAGTGGACGCCGTTGATCAGGGCCGCGTCACGGTCGCCGGGGGCATCGCCGACCATAAGGACTTTATCCCGGTCATAGCCGAATTTCAGCATTTCCTCTATACAGTGGGCCTTGCTGCCCATGTCCTGAGCCAGCATGATGTCAACATGTCCGAGAAGCTGAAACTTCGTCCATTCCTCCACAACCGCATCCCGGTTGGCGCTGGAAACGATGGCCACATCGGCAAATTCCGCCGCAGCTGCAAGTCCCTCCTTTGCTCCGGGGAAGGGCTTTTTCAGTTCCTCGGGCAGGGCGACAATCGAGGCATTGACAGCTTTGGACCAGCTGAGCGCCTTTTTGAGAATCTCACTGTCTGTTTTACCGATGGCACTTTCCAGGGCATCGTTGCTGGGGGCCGCGCCGGAATTGACCCAGGCGGTCAAATCGGCGAGACCAGCGATGGGGGTATACTTCTCGTTGACCTCAGTGAGCATCATATTCAAACCCTTGAAGCGGTTTATGCCGCGGGTCATGGAATAGAGATTGATGATGTTCCAACGCTCTAAAATCGTGTCTTTCCATACTTCCAGGCCCCATTCTTCCACCATCCGGGGACCAAAGCAGTGGATGTGCTTGCAGTCCATGGTATCCATAGCGCAGCCGTCAGAGTCCACGCAGACAAGGTATTCGTGTTTTCTGACAAAATCCTGAAAATCGTTATACATATGCCGTTTCCTCACTTTGTAATTTTCATAAGCTCCAGATTAAGTTCTTTCAAGTCCACATCCTTGGGTGTATCGCGGCTCAAAATACTGGTCATGGCCAGCCCAAGGGGGATGACACCACGCTCCAGTACGGTTGTGAGGTTGGGGAGATATTTTTTGAGGACTGCATGGGCCTGCTCATTCTCCAGAATATCCTCTGCACGGTCCTTCAGGGAGAAGTAGCTGTCGGTATCAATATCCTCCTCACTAAGAAACCAGTTCTGCACCGTAGAGCCTGCGCCGCTGTCGGGAAGGCTGTAAGATTCCTCTGGCTCGGAAACCTTCTCAAAGGTTACGGAGTCGGTAAAGGTCCGGCCATTGCTGACCGCTGTGACAGTGAAGGTGGTTTTTCCCTCCAGAAGCTTCCTGCCGGGAAATACAATGCAGCCGCTGCCGTCGGCCTGTGCGGATACCGTTTCTCCGTTGGGAAGGGCAAGGCTGACCTGCGGTAAGTTCGTATAAACCTTCACGTCCACTGTCTCACAGCAGCGCTTTACGAAGTGCTTCTCCCTGATGTGCAGGAAAGGTTCCTCAGACCACTGTGCCTTGTAGTAATAGAAAGCGTCTTTCTTTATCCGCCGGTCGAAGGTTACAAGCCCTTTGGCATTGATGAATTTCTGTCCCCCCTCATTCCGGCGGGAGCTGGAGAAGTCGAAGAAGTTCCAGATAAAGCTGCCCCAGAGATAGGGTTTGGACGTAATAATCGGATATACAGTTTCATGGAATAACGACTGAAACTCCTCAGAGTAATCCTTGACGAGAGGATCCTCCGCGTGCAGCCAGACGGCGCAGTCCACACCATACTCACTGACCCCCAGAGGCATCTGAGGCAGTTCGCTGTGCAGGCCGTCCAGATACGGGCCATAGTCCTCCATTTTTCCGTAATACCAGCCGAAATAGATATTGTAGCCCACCATATCGGTCAGGTGGTTCAGGCTGCTTTTTGCTTTCAAGGGGTGGAGGTTGGCGCAGGTGACGATCCGGTCCGGGTCCAGCGTTTTCGTAAGGCCGCAGAGTTCTTTGATGTTCTCATGAACAAATGCGGCGTCCCGGAACATGGCGATTTCGTTCTGTACGCCCCAGAAGCAGATGCTGGGATGGTGGATATTCTGGAGGATCAGTTCCGTCATCTGCTGTTTTGCATTCTCCTGAAGCGCCGGATTTTCCGTCATCTTCAGCATGGGGATTTCTGCCCAAACTACAAGACCGGCCTTGTCGCATTTATCATATGTATACTGTGGATGCTGGTAGTGGCTCAAGCGTACCGCGTTTGCGCCAACTTCTGCTATGAGGTCAAAATCCCGATCGATCTCCCGCTTCGTCACGGCGGAGTAGCACCCGGCAAAATCCTGATGCTTTGCCACACCGTTGATGCGCATATGGCTGCCGTTGAGGAAGAAACCGGCATCGGGGTCAATGGCTATTTTTCGGAAACCGGTGGTGACTGCCGTACTGTCCACAACAACACCGTCTGTCTCCAGTTCCGCCTCCAGTGTATACAGCGCCGGATCGCCTGTTCCGTTCCAGAGCCGGACAGAGGGGATGACTGCTGTCTGCGGAACATCGGCAGGGCCCTCAAACCGGGCCGTGATGGAGCCGTCCGGTCCCCGGAGCGCATATTTGATTTTAGCCGCGCCGTTGGCGACTGCGTGAGGTTCCACACGCAATATGCCGCTGTTGAACTCATCGACCGATGTGCGGACAATGATGCCGTCGGTGGCGTAATAGAGGTAATCAAAGTGGGACGGCTCCATGACGAGAAGACTGACCCCGCGGTAAAGCCCGCCAAAGACTGTGAAATCTCCGGCCAGAGGGGACACGTCCTCTGTCATGCTGTTATCCACATAGAGAGTGAGTTCGACTCTGCCGTCCTTCACACACGCGAGAGGGATGGCAAACCTCACGCGGGAGTAACCGCCTTTGTGAAGGCCCAATTCAACATCGTTGGCAAAGGCCCTGACAGTGTGGTCTGCCGCGCCGATCTCAAGAATAAGACACTGCTCACAGCCAGCCTCCACAGTCTTCCGGTAGACTGCGAGGCCCCTGTACTGGTCGTCGTCACAATACCAGGTGTGGGGCAGGTCCAGCGTCTCCCACACCCCCCTGTCAAAGCTGGGGGCGGTGATCGACGCGCCGGGGAGCTTGGCAAATTTCCAGCCAGTATTGATCGAAAATCTTTTCATAATTTGCGTCTCCTTTTGGGGCAAGGGTGTGCGGTCAGCCCTGCTGGCGCATTTCATGGACCTTTGCCTCAACTTCTTTCATTTTTTCTGGGGTCAGGTCGTAGAACTTCATAGCGATCAAGTTGAATATGGCACCGATGATCTCAAAGCCGAAATAGAAGATGAGGCCGAAAATAAAGAGTTCGTTGGTATAAGGGGTATCTACGTCGGGCAGCTTCTCCGTGAACCCGATGACACCGAAGCCCATACCCACAAGCATAGGACCAAAAGAGGAGATGAGCTTATCCATGAAGCTGAATACAGTGCCCACCATACCGGGGATGTACTTTCCGCTGCGGCTGGCCTCATAGTCGTTCACGTCGGCAATCATAGGCGGGACGATAGAGCTGGTAATCATCTGGAAGCCGCCGCCGATGACGGTGACCAGGAAGAGCGCTGCGGTGAAAAGGGTGATGCCGCTGAATGCCTCGCCGTAGCCGTTTACATAGCCGGGCAGGTTCAGGGTTTTGGGGTCCAGAATCAGAAAGACAAGAACGCCGATCGTGTCAAAGATCAACACACCCCAAAGGTGTAGCCGATATAGAAGAGCAGCGTGAAGGTGATAAAAAATACCTGGCGCGTGATGCCCTCCGGCAGCCGGTCCGTCACGCAGAACATCATGAAGCTGTTGATAAACAGGATGACGCCGCCGGCAACGAGGCACAGACGCGTCTTGCCTACTTTCGCGCCGAACTTATCCACCAAAAAACCCACGATGGGGTCTGTCACGCCGTCCCACAGCCGCATGATGGTAGAGAAGCTGGAGGCAAGAAAAACGCCCAGACCTACATAGCCGTTCAGATAAAAGGACATGATCATAGTCAGTCCCATGTACAGGTTCACGCCCATATTCGCGCCGCTGAACCCCACAATACGCCAAATAGGTACAAAGTGAATGCCGTTTTCCCGTTCATACTTCGCGTACGATGCGATTTTGTTTGTTTCCATGCTGTACACCTCTCATAAAAATTTTATCTGGGAACAAAAATAATTATAGCAAAACCGACATATTTCTGATAGAATAATATCACTCTGTTTCGTATTTGAACACACAGGAGGGAACGCAATGAATATCATGCCGCTCATGGATCAATTTGAACTTGTGTCCAATTTTGCCGGTGAGCTTTACCATGTGGAAATCACCGCCCTTCCTACGCCGGACCACATTCGGGAATTTTGTGTCCGGCACACCTTCCAGCCGTCCCAAGACAAATCTGCTGCAGCGCGTATGGCCCGGATGATCTCCAGTGTGTCCCATGAGACGATTCTTCATATGATCGACAGTTTCCGGCTTCACAAGATTCTTTTTTTCCTTGGGGGTATCCCTGTGGTCCTTGGGCCGTTTTGTCCCCTCCTTTTCTCTCAGCGTGAGGCGGAGATCATTCTGACAGAGAATGGTATGGAGGGAGTTCCGGCTATGGAGTACCTCTCCTATATCGCTTCCTACCCTCCTTTGCCGGAAAAATCCGCCGTCAGCATCGTCCGCGCAATCCTTCACAGCCTCTACCCAAACGAAGACGACCGGCCTGTGGAGAACATCGCCGCTAAGACGATTGAAGCTGAAAAGGACGACAGAGAACGGCGGGATAATTATGTTCTCAGGTTAGAAC
>CAMWQV010000141.1 GCA_947176425.1 uncultured Clostridia bacterium | reverse complement strand
GCGGATAATCTCGTCGTTGTCCTCATTTTCCAGGGTTTGGGCAAGCAGGTACTCACAGGATACCCGTTTTGGCAGGTCGAATTGCTTGAGACAGCGGTCACAGACGGCTTTGAGGGTCGAATCCGCAGTAAATCGCAGTGTGAGCATCCCCGCAGTATTCTCCACAGAGCCAGTTACCACCACTGGGTTCTGTATGGGATACAGGCCGCCGAAGTCCACATCGGACAGGTCCAGCTCGAACTGAAACTCCATCCGCTCTCCGGGAGCGTTGATGATCTTTTGCACGTTCAAAAGCATAGCGCACCTCCAAAGACACGACAAGTATTATAGTAGAACTTCAGCCGCTTGTCAAATACTTTTTTCCTTTTTCTATGTAAAATTTTCTTTTCCCGACTGTGAGGGGACGCGGCGCACGGCAGTACCGCGTGCCGCATACCCTCACATATATGAAATCCAACCGCGCCCTGTTTGAGACACGGCGGGACCGGACATCCGCCAGGGCTAAGCCCTGGACGATGCGGCGTTCGCTAAGCGGCTGCCGCTCCTGTATGCCGCTGCCGGAACAGCAGCGAGATGCACCACAGACCCGCAATACCTACAACGGCGTAAATAATACGGGAAAATGCTGCCATCTGTCCGCCGAAGATAAACGCTACCAGGTCAAACCCAAACAGTCCGATAATACCCCAGTTCAGCGCGCCGATAATGGCCAGGATCAAAGCGATTCTGTCAAATGTCATTTTGATGACCTCCCTTCTCCGTTCAAACGGCTTACCGTCGTAGTCTTTCCCGCGGCGGCGCGGCTATGCGTTTTTTGCGGTTTCCAATTTTTTTATCTTGAAATGACCGGGACTTTGTGAAAAGAAAAACACTGGTTGAAAATTACAAAAAAACCTTGTATAATAAACGGCAGTCATATCCGTGGAGGAATCTGAATGAAATACGTACTTGTCATTGGGGACGGCATGGCGGACAACCCCGTCCCGCAGTTAGACCATAAAACGCCCCTGCAAACCGCAAATATCCCGGCAATCGACCGTATGGCTGCCCGCGGGCTGGTTGGCAGCGTTGTCAACTGCCCCAAACCACTCCCGGCGGGCAGTGAAACGGCGATTCTGGCGATTTTCGGCTGCGACCCGTTGCGTTACTTTACCGGACGTTCCCCGATGGAAGCCGCCGCCGCGGGGATACAGCTGCTTCCGGGTGACGCCGCGTTCCGCTGCAATCTGGTTTCTCTGGAGGACGGCAGCCAGCCTCTGGAAAAAAAGAAAATTTTGTCACACAGCGCAGGCTCGATTGACGGCGAGTCCGCATTAGAAACCGTGGAAGCACTCCTCAGCGAACCGCGTTTTGCCCAGGCGCTGAAAGACGCGAAAATAGAGATACACCGCTTTCCTGCGTTCCGGCAGCTGGCGGTCCAGCATGAGAGCAATATTGAAGGAATTACTTTTATCCCGCCCCACGACCATTTGGGCGAAGAAGTTGGGCCCCTTTTCCCGTCCGGAAACGGCCGCGCAAAGCCCTTTGCGGACCTGATGCGTCTGGCACACGAGATTCTCGACCATCATCCCGTCACGGAAAAACGCCGCGCCGCCGGTAAACTGCCCGCAAACGGCATCTGGTTCTGGGCGGAAGGGACTGCGGTAGAGCTGCCCAAGTTTCAGGATCAATACGGCTGCGGCGGCGCTGTTGTCAGTGCGGTGCCGCTGGTCCACGGCATCGGCGTCCTGCGGGGATTGGAAATGGTGGAAGTCGAGGGCGCGACCGGCGAACTGGATACCAATTTTTCCGGCAAATTAGAGGCGGTCTGGCAGAAATTGCAGGAATATGATTTCGTCTGCCTCCACCTGGAGGCGCCGGACGAATGCACCCACAACGGCGACCTGGCCGGCAAACTGCAAGCCATCGAATGGCTGGACAGCAAACTGGTCGCGCCGCTGCTGTCCCGTCTGGAGGCCGGGGGAATCAGCTGCCGCGTTCTGCTTCTCAGCGACCACAAGACCCTGACCGCTACGCGCGGGCATGACGGCGACCCTGTGCCGTTCCTTCTCTACGACAGCCGCAGGGATACCGGTCACGGCGGTGTGTACGACGAACCGGCGGGAGAAAAAGGCCCGTTTATCGAGAATGGTTCCGTATTGCTGGATATGCTGTTTGAGAAGGCATTAACAGATTTTCACAATAATTATATGGAGGAAGAAACGCATGAACGAAAAATTTGAGAACATTGGGTTAAAACCAGCCGATATCCTGCTGCCCAAAGCCGGGACGGATATGACCAAGTGGGCCGTTGTTGCCTGCGACCAGTTCACTTCCCAGCCTGAGTATTGGGAAGAAGTGGACCATATTGCCGGAGATCAACCCTCCACGCTGCGTCTGATTCTGCCTGAGAGCAAACTGAACAATCCAGATGTGGAATCGGATATCACCAATATTAACCGCTCTATGGAAGACTATCTGGCCCGTGATATTTTCCAGTGTCATCCGGATTCCATCATCTACATTGAGCGTACCCAGTCCGACGGCGCTGTGCGGCCCGGTCTGGTGGCGGCGGTGGACCTGGAAAAATATGACTATACCCCCGGTTCCGGCTCCCTCATCCGCGCAACAGAGGGAACCGTTCTGGAACGTATACCGCCCCGCGTTCGTGTGCGGAAGGACGCGCCCATTGAACTGCCCCATGTGATGCTGCTGATTGACGACCCGAAAAAGACCTGTATCGAACCGGTACAGGCGGCAGTTGGTTCCATGGAACAAGTATATGATTTCGAGCTGATGATGAAGGGCGGACATTTGAAGGGCTGGAAACTGAGCAGCGAGCAGATCGACGCTCTGGCCGATGCTCTGGACGCTCTGACCAGCGACAGCGCCATGCGGGAAAAATACGGCATCAGCGGAGTTGCGCCGCTGCTGTTCGCGGTGGGCGACGGCAACCACAGTCTGGCAACCGCGAAGACCTGCTATGAAAACCTGAAAAAAGTCACGCCTGAATCCGAATGGGCAGACCTTCCGGCCCGGTACGCGCTGGTGGAGATCGAAAACCTGCATGACGAGGCGCTGAAATTTGAGGCGATCGACCGGGTCGTGTTCGGCGTGGACCCAGAGAAACTGCTGGCCGCATTTAAAGAGTTTTATCCCACAGCACGGGACGGGCAGGGCGTCGGCCATACCATCGAATACACTTGGGCAGGCGGTTCCGGTTATCTGAATGTGCCGAATCCCCGCGTACAGCTGGCTGTCGGTACGCTGCAAAACTTCCTTGACGCCTATTTGAAGGAAAACGGCGGCGAAGTAGACTATATCCACGGCGAAAAAGTAACCGATGAATTGGGTGCAAAACCCGGCAATATCGGATTCAAGCTTCCGGCGATGGGCAAAGACCAGCTGTTTAAGACGGTTATCGCTGACGGCGTACTGCCCCGCAAGACGTTCTCCATGGGCCACGCGGAAGATAAACGGTACTATGTGGAGGGCCGGAAAATTAAATGAGGGATTTGCGCTGCCTGCGCTGTCAAGGACGTATGGGCCATGTTTTTACGGAACATATTCAGCTTGGCAAAACCAGCATGATTTTCGGCGATTGGCCGAACCTGCTGGCCGGTGCGCTGCTGACAGAGGTGTATTGCTGTAAAAACTGCGGACGGCTGGAATTTTTTGCCGCCGAGCCTGTGGACGATTCTCCGGAACTGCCGCAGGTCATATGTCCTGTCTGCGGACGCTCCCATGATTTTGATTTTCCTTCCTGCCCCTTCTGTAAACACAACTATTGATTTTTTCTCATAAAGAGGCGTATACAAGATGGATTTACACCGGGCAAAAATGCTGGTCATGCTTCTTGCCGCGGCAGGACTGACACTGTTTGCTCTATGCGGCTGCTTCCATCAGACATGGATGTTCATGACCGGCGACGCCTGCTTTCTGGCGATGGCGGCAATATGGTGGCTGTTCAACCGCTGCCCCCACTGCGGAAAGCATTTAGGCAGAGATACGGGCTTGTACTGCCCGCACTGCGGAAAAAAGCTGTAACCTGGGAGGAACCCTGTTATGGTCTGCACAGAAAAAGCGTTTGCAAAACTGAATCTGAGCCTGGATATCGTGGGACGCCGCGACGACGGATATCACGATATGCGGATGGTGATGCAGTCCATTGATCTGGCGGATACGGTAACGGTATCCCAGAAAGAGGAGACCGGTCTGTATCTGACGGCGGACGCGCCCTATCTGCCCAGAGGAAACGGCAATATTGCTGTCAAAGCGGCGGTGCGTTTTTTCGAGGATACAAAGCTCCCGTTTCCCGGACTGTCCATCGACCTGCAAAAACGCATCCCCACCTGCGCGGGAATGGCCGGCGGCAGCAGCGACGGCGCGGCGGTCCTGCGGGTCCTGCGGCGGCTGTATCTGCCGGAGATGTCCCAGGAACGCCTGGAGGCAATCGGGGCGCGGGTAGGCAGCGATGTCCCCTATTGCGTGCGGGGCGGCACGGTTCTGGCGGAAGGACGGGGAGAACGGCTCACGGACCTGCCGCAATTCCCGTTTTGCTGGTTTGTAGTGTGCAAACCGCCCTGTTCAGTGTCTACGCCGGAGCTGTTCCGTCTGGTGCAGGTAAAGCATCTGCGGTTCCATCCCAAAACGGATGAACTGCTTGCGGCGCTGTCTGCCGGAGATTTGGAGGGCGCGGCGCGGCGTCTGTATAATGTATTCGAGGATGTTCTGCCCCGAAAATACAGTGAAGTTTTTGAGATCAAAAGCCGTCTTCTGGAATTGGGCGCAATGGCGGCTTCCATGACCGGCAGCGGTCCGACGGTTTTCGGCATTTTCGGGGACAAGCCCGCCGCTGAAAATGCTGTCGAAGCGATGTCCGCCGCGTTCCCCGCAACATTTTTATGCGTACCCGTACCGGCGGCTGTATAATTTTAGAAAATACCGTCCAAACTGGATCTATCAAAACCAGTTTGGACGGTGTTTATTATGAAACTGCGCAACAAAATTATGCTATCCGTTTTAGCGGGCCTTTTGGCGATGCTGTTCTACAGCCTGCCCGTATGGTGGGGCGTTCTGTTCTCCCCCCTGACGGAATCCCTCACAACAACGACTGCCCCCGTAACTGCCAGCGGTCCCCAGTGGGTTGCGGAAGACGGAACGGTCCTGCGTCTGAAATCATTAGATATGCTGTTGTCCGGCCTTGAGACTGCGTTTTCGTAAGGGAACAGCCGGAACCGTATCGCCCCGGAAGGCTGACAGCGCGAGGCCAATCAGAAACATATTTGCAACTGTGCGGAGATTCCCGACCAAAAAAGGAAACTCTGCTGTAAACAGGTAAAACCCAAAATTTGCCGCAACGCTGTAAAGCATCTGCAAGCCCAAAAATGTTATGACAGCCGCCGTCAACATACGGCCCGTCTGACTTTTTTGACGCAGGCATTTCCAAAGCATCCACAGAAGCAGTACAGTAGTTGCCGCGGTCAAAAGAAGAAACGGAAGCCAGCCCAATTTATAAATCAGCGTGACGGGCAGACAGGTCTGGTCCCATTCCGGAAAATACATTTCAAAGGGTACTTCTCTGTCAAAAAGTACCGGCAGCTCCCGGCCTTCTCCTAACCATTGACATGCTGACAGTGCGTTCCGTATGGTATAAGCATAATATCCGCGTCCATGAAAATCTGTTTCCGGATGCAGTAATATGAAAATCCGTTTCCGCATTCCGTAAACCATAGTGCCGCCGGTGAAAAGCGTCAGGCCCGCCAGAAATGCAGAAGCCAACGGCTTCGAGATTTGGAACCAATCCATTCGGACAGCCATCAGGAGCAGCAGCAGACCGCTGACCAACAATACCGTTACTGCGGATATGCTGGGAATCCAAAGATAAATGACAGCCAACGGCGCGCCGCCCGCAATCGCCAGGAGAAAGCTCCGCCAGCCTCGTCCCCGGCAGCTGTACAGCCAGAGTGCATAGACGGCTGGATAGAACTGCACAACATACTGCGAATAGTAAGAAATATTGGATATGTTGGGGGACAGATACAGAGAACAGACGCCAGCCAGCAGCGCCGCAAAATAGACAGTTCTGGGACGGCAGAAC
>CAMWQV010000140.1 GCA_947176425.1 uncultured Clostridia bacterium | reverse complement strand
CCCATTTACATACCCTCTTACGCAGATGGTAAATAGTTGAATACAGGTTCTTAAACATTTCAGCGGCTGTCCCGATGAAATTATGAAGCGCAAAAATAAACTGCCGACCGCTGAATGCTGATCCGGATGTGACATGATGGCTGCTTGCGCGTATGGTTCCATTTGTGACACTCAGCGTCACGCCGGAGTATTGGCAGTGAAGATCGTTGATGATATTCAGACATTTTGCTAGGGAATCATTGGTGACACTCTCCCCTTCTGCGGGAATAGTGAAAAGGTTTTCGATGGCGAATTGAAACGTTTTTGCAAAATTCGGAGCCTTGTGTTCATAATAAATGCTGACGGTCCGGCGATCTCTGGGAGGATGCAGATATGCGTTCATTTGCAGCATCCATCGTTCAGGATTTTCGTCCCATTCACAGTAAAACCCCTTTTCATCGCCATAGCAGTTTGTTGTAAGGAATCCTTCAATCTTGCTCAAGGTCGGCAAATCTGCTTCATTGGTGTTTCCGCTGTGGGACGCAAACGGCTGGGTGGATGCGGGTTTACGCAAATGCTCGACAGGCAGAATATATCTCCATTTTCTTGCTCCCCGCAGCAGAGCTTCTTCAAACGACATCTCCGGATGCCTCCAGAGTCGGGCCATGACAGATGAGTATGGCACACGAAATGTGTCGCACGCCGCTTTTCTGCTTGGGAATTCTTCGCCGTCTACTGTGCATGGGATCGACTGGTATGACGGACTGTTGTCAGGCTGAATTTTTCTGGGGTTGCTTATCCGTTCCCGCATTTCCGTGATAACTTCACCTGCGGTCTTTCCGGACTGCATATAATTGAGTACAGTGCGGTAAGAAAAATCGTAGTCAGAACAAAATTCAGCTATGCTTTTATACTGTCTGCCGTCTACTTTCAGCTGCTCTGAGTAGTTGTTGTTTTTGCGGGGGATTGGTTTGGTTTCCATAAAAATAATCTCTCCTTTTGATAGTCTGCGAAGATTTGTTCGCGGTTTATTATATATAACATGATATGCAAAACTTTATTATTATATCAAATAATCACAAACTAAATGCAAACCAGTACAAAAAGCAGAGCCTGCATTCAGCGATTTGAATGCAGGTTCATTATACTATCTCAATCCTTTGTGAAATCCAGCATATATCCTGTCATATCTGCACTTAATCGCGCAAAATCATTAACTTGATTGGTGAGGACATCTTCTGCAGAAGCAATATCATTGTTTGTTTTTGTGAGCTGGAGTATTTTGAGGCTGTTCTGAGTATCCTTTGTAGATTTCTGAACAGAATAAGACAGCCCCTTGTATACAAAAAATAACATTGTCACAAAACAAAGAATTAGGAGTACAAATTGAATCATAACAGCTTACCTCGCTTTCAGTCGATTTCCTGTCTGTTTGTTAGTCTTTAAGGACATTTATCCCTTTTGAGCATACCGACTTCTCTGATCCTTCTAAGCGCCATAATTGAACCAACACAGTATTTCTTACACAATGCCTTTACAACTCTTATGCGAATTTTGTTCGATGCGTTCCAATACCCTATATCTTCCAGATATCCATAAACATCTTCAAGAGGCATAAGCAGCGCCGCAGCAATATAGTCTGCAATTTGTTTCATCGCTGCTTCATTTTTCTCAGCTTGAAAGTCCATAGAGACAAACATATCATCAATTAGATATCCGCACTGACGGGCAAAAACGAATATCTGTTCTTTGTAATTCAAACGAGTATAATTAGACACAGACACAGACACATTCTCTTCCCCGATCCCTAAGGCTTTTCCAATGGTTAAGATATCGGTCCCTGGAAACAGGCTGTTCTTGCTTAGAAATGCAGCCACTTTCTTTTCTGCGCACTCCATCTGTTCCCTGCTGATATCATGTTCCAGTGATTTTTTCAGATCGTCTCTAATTCTGCCGCTGAAAAACACAATGGGTATTGTCAAACCAACTGCTCCTGCTGTTGTCATTACTGCCATGTAAATATTTGGATTCACCATTATCACTTCTTTCATGATTCAAATCACTCTATAATATGCTGCTTTTCTCATAAATATCAAAACAACAGGACTTAATTCATTTAATACAATTTTTTGACCTATCAAAATTTTTACGAGAAAAAGCCCGCCTCCCCCCAGTGAAATAGAGAAGGTGCGGGCTGTAGATTGCTTTAATTAAGATTTTACCGCCTTGGGAATAAGCTCCATCTTAGACTTGCAGAAAAGTTCTTCGGGAATGGATGCAACAACATAATCATCTTCACACTCACACTCCTCATTTCCGCTCTCCTCACATTCTATACCGCAGCTGGCACATACGCTGCCGTTTGCCGGATAGCAGAAAGGACATGTCCACGCATAGCAGCTGCCAATGCCGTCTTCACCCTCCCCCTGTGCGGGATGTCTGCAATTATAGCCGTTGTTGACGGTTTCGTGGTCGCACAGTTCAGGAACGTAGCAATGATTGAAGAAATAACCGCAGATATTGGCAAGGGTGTTGATCTCCATGAGTGCCTGTACCGTTTCTCCTGCAACAATTGCCTTTTCGAATTCTCTCATCAGTCCGTCTAACTGCCCAGAGCTGACACCTATCCAATTCGCTGCACTAATCAGAGAATCGGGCTTCAGCCCCAGAGAGGATTCGATATCTCTCACCATACTATCCATTTGCTCTCCCAACCAACGTTCGTCAGAAAGCTTTTCCACCAAAATAAGCTGCTGGGCGAAAACGCTGATACTCTCATCTTCGTTGATATACGAAAGAATATGTTTGCTGGATTTATTGATAGTCTGCGGTTCCCAACAGCCTCCTGTCATATAGCGAACCCATTCTCTTCCGTTTGCATCGGCAAAGATTTGGACTTCTGTCGGGATGCTGTGAATCTTGACCTTCTTCCAATACTTGTTCATGATATATACTCCCTTATATTTTTTGTGACTACACAGTTCTCAGGTGCAGTTAATTGTCAATAATCTCAACATCCTGCAAAATTATAAGTGGTTGATCTTCCCCTTTTGGGGTCTTTTCCCAGCACAGAGTCAGCAGGGACAGTCTCTGATCTTTGCGGCGTTCAGCAGACACATTGTAACTCAATTTAACCTTTATGGACTGATCTCGATTTAACCCCTTTGCATATTTCGCCGGATTCAAAGTATCTGCGGTTATCTTGCAGCAAGTGTCAATGCAAATTACTTTTGCCAAATCGCTTTTGGACTTGATTGCATCTTCCAGTTCTGCAATAATCCTTGCAAACTTAATGGCTGCACCGTGTCTAACAGGATGGAAGCTGGAAAAATTGTTGTATGCGATGATCGATGTAGTTTTGAAAAGCTCTTCGGCGACTGCATCGGCGGTATGCGTACAGATTCTGTATAAGAAGCTATCTCTGGCTTCTCCGATTGTAAAAGTTTTCATTTTCATAATGATTCTCCTTTAAAACTTATTTTGACAGCCTTTTTGCCTGGGTTAAATCTTTATATGCATTATCTATTTTAATTATCAAAAACTGGAGTAAAGATGTTTTTAAATGGCTCTACCCTGATCAGAACTTCCTGAACTCAAAGGTCACTGCCTCCCTGTAAGCTTATTCAGCGTCACAATTTTCCGCAGTAAAAAATATGGTTTCTTTCTGTATCTCCCCAAAAACAAGGTTAAAACCAATAATTATGCCGTAAAAATTTCGTATATATGTATCAATGTCTCATTACATTTTCCTCAATTATTCATCATTTTCCCTGTAATTATTTCTCACTGTTTTTTTGCATCATGCAAATACCCCAATAACCCCCCTCAGCTATTACCTCAAATAATTTTTTGGCTAAATGCAGCTTTCTCTATATATTCCGTACAAATTCCTCCGTAATTTCATCAAAATTTCTTCACAGGCTCTGTAAAAGGAAGGCGCAGCGGGCTGACACATGATCCCAAAAGCTCCATATGCTTTCTCTATCTTCTCCGTATCAGCTCTATACATCACAGTCCGTATTGACTTCGTAACCCGTACTTGTGTACACACTCTGTATGAATTCCGAAAGCCTGATATTGTGCAGTCCATACCCGCTCAGTGAAAAAAACCGCCCCGATCCTTTGCGCAGATATAAGGCCAGCATAGGACAAAGGTTGGACGCTGGATGACTCCTTACCTGCCCCACCCCGCTCTGCCGCCGGTAGACGATGCCTTCTGAATTTGATAATTGAAAACAGGACAGCATAGTATAAAGCAACTGAAAAACAAAGGAGTAACCGATATGATGGCAAAGTTTATTTCAGGGATAGCAAAAGCGCGGGAGATTCAGGCGGAATACGGGCTGGACAGCTTTCCGATTGATATTGAAAGGCTCTGCGATTCTCTTGGCATAAGAGTAGAACGCATTGATTTTACCCGACTTTGGAGCAATAAGACTGAGATTTCCAGTGCATTTACAAAGAAAAATGGACAATTCTATATCTTACTGAACGGTAGCTATTCAAATGCCTTGTCCAGATTCGCGGTCGCACATGAGCTGGGACATTATTTCCTTCATCCGGATGTCCAGGCAGAAAAAATCACCGTCAGCTTTCGGGGCGACGGATCATACAGAGAGATTGCAGCGAACAAATTCGCCGCTGAACTGCTGATGCCTGAAAAATTATTGACGGAAGTATACGAAAAAATGGTCATTCCCGTCAGCGATACGCTCGCCAGAAAGTTCAAAGTGCCGAAGCCGGAGATGTGCAGGCAACTGGATAGATTGGAGAGGATGTATATTTGACAGAATCCCCTAAAAACAACGTAAAAACAGCCCTCACGCAGAAATTCAACTGTGTGGGGACTGTGTTTTTTTACTCTGATTTGCTGTTTTCTCGTTTGAGATACTTCGCAATATCAGCTTGATACTGCTGCAGCGTCTCAATGCTGATCGTAGGAACAGGCTTTTCCCTGCCCTTTTCAATCTCTACCAGATAGGCATAATTTCGAGCGGATGCAGACATAAAATCGCCTTCTTTCTATATTTTTTGCCATAAAAACCAGTATGGACGGGAATCGCCGATGCCATCCCCGCCCATACCATAAGGAAAATCTATGAATGTGCGTTTAGTATAGCAGGCTCCCCCGTTGTTGTCAATAAAAAATTGTCGAATTGTGCCGCAGCCGGATCTATACATCTTTATCTTCGTCCCACGATATGTCTGGCATTGCAGACAGTTTTCCTTTGGAGTACGCAATTGCTGTATCACGATTTTTCCGGCTTGGCGGAACAGAATATCGGTTCTCGCTGCTCAAATGCACTAAAGGCGTAGAATCGCTTACAGCAGCGGCTTCTGCACCCCCTCCCGAAATACGTTTCAGGTGATATCTCATATGGATTTCCCGCATAAATACTCCTCCTCATTTACCATTCTGCCGACACCTCTACACCACATACAGACCGAACCTCCAGAGGCGAAATCCCCAGCATTTCAGCAACCTTGCCGGTTCAGGAATTTGTCCGCAAATCATCTGTCGCTTTATCTTACCGGTGCTGACGGTATGTGGCTCCCGACAAGCAGCAGGCCGCCATCTAAGGGGCAATCAGAACCCCTCCTCTGCTGTCTTTCATGCCGGCAAAATCGTATATTTGTAGGGAAATGCAGTATATCTCGATTTATTCAAATCTGCGTTTCCGTTTTTGAAGAAGCTTCGGAATTCATATATCTACGCAAAACAGAATCAAACAAGGCGTCAGCTTTTTTGCAATCAACATCTAAAAAGGGTGTGCGGTACCCCAAATTTTCATCCACATCCATATCATATTCTCTTCCGCCAAAGGTGTCCTCATAGAATCTGGGACGAATAAGACTCTGATCCATTTCAAATCAGCTCCTCTCATTGAATATTTAGCTTTCAAACGCTTCTGTCAGCCCCGCTAAGAGCCTTCGTGTGTTATACAAGTGGAATTATACTATCTAAACGAACTCCCTGTCAGATGCTACGAAAATAAGAACCATTGCTTGTTTCAGTAAGAGGCATTGCCGATGGGGACATTTGCAGCCCGCATAGCAGCAGACGCATAGTTGATGTTCTTTTTCTTGATCTCTTTATAGAT
>CAMWQV010000139.1 GCA_947176425.1 uncultured Clostridia bacterium | reverse complement strand
CTTTGCCTTCGATTGGGAGGTTTTTCTCTTCTGTTTTTTTATTCGTCAGTCCTGAACTTGAGTTTCGGCTAAAAAATCTCAGCGATCCAGCCCAAAGTGCTGTGACGTAAAGGAAGACAGATTTTATTGCTATGTTTACAAATTTTGCTCGGAAACTCCTATGCTACAAGGGGTTTGAAAAATTACACCGAAACTCAAGTAAACAGGGGGTTGAATATTGTCGGCATCGGTGGTATACTTTGCTTGTAAAAAATTGATAATTCCGATTTTATGATAATGCTACTACAAAGAAAATGAGTCAGAATGGACTATGAAAGGAGATGTGTATTTTGGAAGAGATGATCGAACTTGATGCCACGAAACAAAGAGTAATCATAGCAGGAACTCAAGATGAGCGTCTTGATATAGATATTGATAGAGTGGCAACAGATAAGCGTAGTACAGATGCGAATGCATTCCTCGGGCAATTATTTAATATTCTTGATATAGAAAGAAGTGTAAAGAAAATCGTTAATCCTGAACTTGATTATGTCATCAAGTTCACTCCAGAATTGTTAAAGAAAATGGAGACACATGATATACAGTTTCTCAGGGATAAGCTGACAGGTGAGTTGTTGCCGGATTTATATGACTATACGGAAAAAAGAATTGGTGGAAAAGTTCGCCTTGAAATTAAAGGAAAACCTACAGGACAAGACTTAGCTAATCTCAACAGTACTATAAACAATTTGATAGAACAGCAACGCTACGAATCGCTTTCTGAAGCGATACACCAACTACATTTCGTTGCTAAAAGAATTGAGCGTGGCCAAGACAATGACAGATTTGCAAAGGTAAATGCTGGAAGAAACCATCTCTTGGATGCTCTTGCTTACCAAGGAACAGAAGAAGAACGAAGAAAATTTATATTCGATGCTTTGGCTATGCTAAGAGAGGGGAGAGAACTTATTGAAAAGACATTAATTGATAAATTGGATGCCTTGGAAAAGGTACCAAAAAGTAAAGTAAAACGATTATGGAGGTGTTTTAGTCAACCGAATTATTTTGAAGAGCAAACTGGCCGATATGAAGATATACAAGAATATTTCCAATATTATTATATGTCGATACAGCCAATAGCTTATATATATACATATCTTAATCAGCCAAAACTGATAGAAAGATTATTGGAAAATAACAGAAAAGTTTTTGAACATGATAAAATTGGTTGTCTTTCAACTATAGAGTATTTATTGCCAAATAGGAAATTTGATGGAATGTGGTATAAATCTCCGAAGGTACATCAGCAAAAGTTACTGGAAGCATATAAAGCTAGAAAAAAAGATGAGAATTTATACATAGCTGTTAAGGGCTATCAAATATTGGGGGTGCTTGATGATGGCGAAAAAGAATGAAAAGAGAGTTAATATCTATGAAGTTGCTGGAAAATTAGGTAAGCGTGTGAATAAATGTGGTGATTTTCTAGTAGTAATAGTAGGGACTTTGTTAGTTACAAAGGGTCCAGATATTATTAGAAAGATCAAAAACTAACTATGTGATAAGGTTGGAAATTTCAGTTTATATATTCGGGGCGTTTTACTTTATGCGGAATTTCCCCTTAACAAATCATAACCCGTCTCCTGGAAAAAATTGTTGGAAAATTCTTCTTTCAATCTACTGCTACCTCAGTCTTCAGTTTTCCCGACATTAATTTTACACCAACCAATGACAGCCTGTCACTTGCAGAGTATTTCAAAAAGTGCTACAATAGTGACGCTGCCCCTCTCCAATCTGGCAACAGAGAGGAGGTGAAAGCTGTGGTATATCTTCTCGTTAATTTCTTATTGTCGATCGCAGCAAGTATAGCCGCCGACTATGTTTGCAAATGGCTTGACCGGCACTTCAAGGGACAGTAAGCCTGAAAGCAAAAGGACCCCCGGAGAACCGCCATTCTCCGGGGGTCTGCCTTTGCTGTGAAAGCCGTGGAATCTCGTCAATTCCTTTTGCTGCCGTCATTATACCACAGCTCCTTTAGTTTATGCAAGTGTTTTTTTTATATGCCGTTGCCGCTGAGACACTATCATTTGCGGAAAACTTTTATAGTGAGCTATGTCAGCTTGTTATCATGATGACCGGCATTGCCGCGTTGTTCTGCCAGATTGGCAGACACAGCGGTCTCTGGAGTAACCGCTTGCCGCAGCGTCCCTTCTGTTTTTATTATACGCACCAGCCCCCTTTTTGTGAAGATGGTGAAAAATAAATAAAATTTCATAAAATGTTCATACATTTTCAGAAGAAATACATTGACAGATGAAGTAACTCGTGGTAGTATAGTCCCGACAAACAGAGCGGGCGGCAGCAAAAAGGAAACTGCCCGCTGTGGGGAAAGGAGTGTTGGACTTGTCCATATCAGCGGATACCCTGCGGGGGCATACGGACACGATTTTGCTGACGCAGCTGCTCCATGGGGATCATTACGGATATGAGATCAATAAGCGTATCCAGACGCAGACCGGAGGAAAGTACGGGTTCAAGGAAGCAACCCTGTATACCGCATTCAAACGGCTGGAAAACGCGGGATTGATCACATCGTATTGGGGCGAAGACGGACCGGGCGCGAGACGCCGGTATTATTCCATCACGGACGAGGGCAGGCGCCGGCAGGCGGAGAACTGTCAGGAGTGGCTGGAGACCAAAGCGTTGCTGGACGCCCTGATCGCTTCTGAGGAGGAATGAATGAACATGGAAAGAATGAGAACAAAATTTATTATCGCCGTCACCCAGCGTCTGGCAGCGGCGGAGGATACGGCGGCGAAGATTGAGCTGATTGAGGAACTGAGCGAGAATCTGTTCAGCCGCTGGAAGGATCTGGCTGCCGGCGGCGCGGAGGAAAACGAAGCGTATGCCCGCGCGCTGGACGACCTGGGCGACGTGGACGAACTGCTTGCGTATCTGGACAGCCTGGGTCCGGAAGGAGAACTGCCCAAATCGCCGGATTCCACGGTGCGGGACTTTACGTCCGACATTCTGCACGGCGTGGAGGACATCGTGAAAGAGACCGTCAGCCAGACCAAAGACGCGATGGATCAGGCGGCGGTGATCGTGCGGAACTTGGCGGATAAAATAAAGGAAAAATATCCCGACGGCTTTAAGGGCAAAATAGTGGTGCATATGGACCGGGACGAAGAGCAGAATCCGGAGGAAGAGCCGGACCGCGCAGCCCCCGGACCGGAAGAAAAAGGCTGGTCGTTTACTGTCGGCTATAACCGTGACCGGGGCGGTTTTTTCTGCGGCAATCCGGCGGCCAGCAGGCGGGTTACAGATACGGTGTTTTCCGCGGAGGAGCTGGGCAGCGCGGATATCCAGCTGGTCAACGGCGACGTGAAAATCATGCTGGACGATGACCCCAACGCGGACGTGCATATCAGCGGGCAGACCGACAAGCTGGACGTGCGGATCAGTGACGGCGGCGTGCTGTCCATCCGGCAGGGGAATACGGCAAGTTCGTCCTTCTTTTTCCTGCGGGGCCTGGCGTCGGCGGACGTGGAGCTGACCCTCCCCAAACGCTGCTGGGAAACACTGAAAATCTCCACGGTCAACGGCGATATCGATATTGCGGACGGTCTGGAGGCGCGGGAGCTGCTGCTGGAAACGGGCAGCGGCGACATCGGCCTGCGGAAAGCGTCATGTACAGACGTGAAGCTGAAATCCGGCAGCGGGGACATCAGTTTCCGGCGGGCGTCCTGCACAAAAGTGAAACTCCAATCCGGCAGCGGCGATATGGACTGCGGCGGCACGGTTGAGGAACTGGAGGCGCAGACCGCCAGCGGGGATTTGTCCGTGGCCGGGGAGTTCGGGAAAATCAACGCGGTCACGTCCAGCGGCGATATCAAAGCCGAGGGCAGCGTGCGGGAAATGCGCGGGGCCAGTGTCAGCGGGGATGTGTCGGTCAAATCCCAGGTCCTGCCGGAAACGCTGGAGCTGTCCTCCAAGTCCGGCGACTGCGAGGCGGCTTTCCCCGACGGCGAAGGGTTTACCCTGCAATTCAGCGCCGTCACCGGCGACCTGGAATCGGCATTCCCGCTGGCGGGACCGGTGGGCGCGCGTTCCGGCGAGGCCATCTATCTGGACGGCGGCGGACGCTTGTTCCGTATGTCCACCGTCAGCGGCGATTTGTCTCTCCGATGCGTCGATTCCATGCAGTAATATACAGAAAGGACAGCTATGAATAAACGAACGACAGATATTGTTGCCTATTTGACCTGGATCGGTCTGGTTATGGCCTTTGCCGTGGGAGACCGGAACGGCAGCAGGTTCCATTTGAATCAGGCGTTAGTGATCTGGCTGGGCTTCACGGTCTGCGGGCTGCTCTCTAAAGTCCTGTTCGCGGGCTGGATCATCGGCATTGCGGGAAGCCTGTTCTGTTCGCTCTGCTGGTTTATCGGCTTTATCAATGCCATCCAGGGCGTCGAAAGAGAAGTCCCCCTGCTGGGCCAGATCCATTTGATTTGATTATTTTTGACGCGGGAGGTTTCGTGCTTCCCGCGTCCCGGCAGTTTCATATATTTCCCCTACCAGAAGCGGCGAAAAATACTGGACTTTATGTCATACATGTGGTAAACTAAAAGCAAAATAGCGCGGGAGGATAGCGTTGCAAAAGATAATCCGCTGCTGCTGTGGCTGTCGCTGTTCAACGCGGAAACGGAAGAAGATTTGGAAAAAATCAGAGCAATGGAGGTGCCGGAAATGGAACAGGCAATCAATGCGTATCGTACCATCACAGCGTCGCCGGAGTTTCGAGAGCTGGAACGTCTCCGTGAAAAGGCAAGGCACGACGAGGCACAGGCGTTGTATTATGCAGAACAAAAGGGCTTACAAAAGGGCAGATTAGAAGGCAGGCAAGAGGGCTTACAAGAGGGCAGACAAGAAGGCTTACAAAAGGGCAGATTTGAGATTGCTCAAAAGATGCTCAAACGGAACAGACCCATTCACGAAATTGTGGAAGACACGGGCCTTACCATTGAGGAAGTAGAAGACCTGTACAAAAAAATTCGCTGAAGATGACCGCATTTGCCATGGAAACGGAAAGCCACAGGGAGCTGCTCTGCAAAACGCACAAATTCATAAATTTCCCCCGCTTCATCGTCTTGACAAAACGGAGGAGCTTCTATATAATAGAAGCAGAAGGGGCGCTGCTGCATGGCGGTCAGCCCGGTTAAACGACTACACTATCGTTAGCCGCTCGGGTTCCAGCCGGGCGGCTAACACGCGTATGTGGTCAAAACCTGCATCGCCCAGATCGCAAATGCGATCGTTAAGAGGACCCGCAGTATACGTTCCTTCCGCATTCGCATCACCTCCCCCCTCTTGGAATTTGCTTGGGGTTACAGTGAGCCAACCGCCTTTTATGTAACAGCGCTTTCCTTCTGACCGCCCTTGCCGGACGGTAAATTTTATTATATCATACTTCCCTTAAAGTTACAAGCTCTTTTTCGCCTTATTTCGATGAAAAAGATTTTCCCCGGCTCTTGACAAAACGAAGATGTTTCTATATAATAAAAAGCAGAAGGGGCGCTGCTGCATGGCGGTCAGCCCAATAAAACGGTCAACTTATCGTTAGCCGCTCGGGATCCAGCCGGGCGGCTAACACGCGTATGTGGTCAAAACCTGCATCGCCCAGATCGCAAATGCGATCGTTAAGAGGACCCGCAGTATACGTTCCTTCCGCATTCGCATCACCTCCCCCCTCTTGGAATTTGCTTGGGGTTACAGTGAGCCAACCGCCTTTTATGTAACAGCGCTTTCCTTCTGACCGCCCTTGCCGGACGGTAAATCTTATTATACCATACTTCCCTTAAAGTTACAAGCTCTTTTTCGCCTTGTTTTGCAGACCAGCAGTTGACCGGCAAGTGGGAAGAATAAAAATTTCACCGCCGGGGGTTCATGCCTCCGGCGGTTCGTTCGTGTGCCTTTTTAATCCTCGAAATTAATATACATTTCCTCGGTCTCCCGGTGTGCGGCCCGGAGTTTTAAGAGTACCTGCCGCGTATGATTCCAGTCATAGATCTCCGGGATCATCATCTCACGGGTGATATACTCCATCACCTCGTCCAC
>CAMWQV010000138.1 GCA_947176425.1 uncultured Clostridia bacterium | reverse complement strand
AGGCGGGGATACCCTGATACAGAAACCTTTACCGACAGAAAATGGTATCCAAGTTTCCGTGGAGCCGGGGAATCTGATCCAACTATACCCGATCGGACTCGCCATCATTATTGTGGCTGTCAGCGCATCATCCATCACAGTCATGAGACTGAAACCACGGGAAATCCTATCCCAAATGAGTTGACAAAGGAGGAAGCACAATGCAGACACTGGCATTAAAAAATGTTTCCTATGCCTATGAAAAAGGCAAGACTGTGCTGTCGGATATCAGCACAGAGCTGGAAACCGGAAAAATGTATGCCATCCTCGGCCCGTCCGGATCCGGCAAGACCACGCTGCTGTCCCTGCTGGGAGGGCTTGATACACCGCGCCAGGGTAGCATCCTGTTTGACGGCACGGATATTGCTGAAACGGGCTTGGAACACCACCGCCGGAATCACATATCACTGATTTTCCAGAGCTATAACCTGATCGATTACATGACACCTGTCGAAAACGTGCTGCTGACCGCCAAAGTGGATGCTGTACCAATCCTGGAGCGGCTGGGACTGACAAGGGACGAGATCACACGGAATGTGCTGAAGCTGTCCGGCGGTCAGCAGCAGCGTGTGGCGATTGCGCGGGCATTGGCCTCCGACACCCCGGTCATCCTGGCAGATGAACCGACCGGGAACCTGGACGCAGACACCGCAGAAGAAATCATAGCAGTATTGAAAGAGAGCGCCCATGCGTTCGAGAAATGTGTCATAGTGGTAACGCACTCCAGCGAAGTAGCAGCGCAGGCGGATGTGGTGCTGGAAATCAAGCGTGGACACCTGAAAGTGAGGGAAATGTAATGAAAAAATTAGCAATTACCTTGACCTGTATATTGGCCTGTTTTACACTGCTCTCCGGCTGTACGGATAAGAAGAACGATAGCCAGCAGGACTTGGACGTGAGCGTCTCCGTAGAAATCGATGACATAAACGGAGATATCAATCCAACAGAACTTGATGAGCCTGATGATTCGAATACCTTGCCAGGCGGTTTTACTTACAGCTTCAAAGACCCAGATCATGCCGATGGTATTGTAGTCACCCCCAGACAATAGCCGCGCAGGGGGACAACAATAGCGACAAACGGAACGTCTGCATCCTCCGGGTAGGGGATGCAGACGTGAGTTGGCAAATGCTATTCATCCATTTTCAGGCTTTTTTTGAGGGAAGCAATCCAGGATTCAATGGTCTCAGCCAGTACATACTGTTGCCGCAGGACCGCCATACCGATTTCCGGGACCGCTGGCGCATTTTCTTTTGTACGAAGGTTCTCTTCCAGATAGGATTTCATTTCCCTCACGTTTTTTTCGATTCCAGCGACACAGGTTTTCTGCATTTCGGGCGGCAGGCTGTCCAGATTGACGATGACAGCATTAAAATCCAGGAAAATACGGATTGGCTGCGCGGAAAGCTCTAACATCAGCCGTTCAAATTCCTGCTGGCCGCTGTCTGTCAGCGAGTATACCGCTTTTTCCGGCATATTGCCCTCTTTTACCGGCGTGCTTTGGATCAGGCCCTTCCCCTCCAGCTGGATGACTTTTTTATAGATGGAAGGGGTGCTGATCTTTACCCACTTGGAAATGTTCCGATATTCCACCAGCTTTTGAATATCGTAGGCGCTCATAGAATCCTTCTTGAGCATCCCTAAGACAATCAGATCAATCGTTGCCATAAAAAAATCTCCTTTCGCGCTTGACAAATACTATAATTTATAGTATTATCAGGTTCCTGACGGTTGCTATAATTTATACTACTACATCTTACACCGACTGTCAAGAGAAAGGAGCAAGAAATGAACGGAAACAAAAAGATGGAACTGCTGGGGAGCGCCCCAATCCCGCAAGCGCTGATGGCGCTGGGCATTCCAACCATGATCGGTATGATGATTAACGCGCTGTACAATTTGGTGGATGCCTATTTCATAGGTGGGCTGGGGGAGAGCCAGATGGGAGCAATCTCCATCGTCTTCCCGCTGGGGCAGGTTGTCGTAGGACTCGGCCTGCTGTTCGGCAACGGCGCGGCCTCGTACCTGTCCAGACTGCTGGGCCGCGGAGATCAGGATACCGCCAACAAGGTCGCCAGCACCGCTCTGTACAGCAGTGTCTCCATCGGAGCGGCCGCGATCCTCCTCGCCACGATTTTTCTGAAGCCCATCCTGACCCTCCTGGGTGCAACGGACACCATCATGCCTTATGCGGTGACCTACGCACGGATCTATGTCCTGTCCTCCATTTTCAACATCTTTAATGTGACGATGAACAACATTGTCACCAGCGAGGGCGCGGCGAAAACAACCATGTGCGCACTGCTGTCAGGTGCGGTGCTGAACATCGGACTGGACCCGGTTTTTATCTATGCCCTCAACATGGGTGTGGCTGGTGCGGCGATTGCTACGGCAATCTCCCAAATTGTCTCGACTCTGGTATATCTGTCCTATGTATTTCGCAAAAAAAGTGCCTTTACCTTCAGCATCAGGGAGTTCGGACCAACAAAAGAGATGATGGCGGAGATATTGAAAATAGGCGTCCCTACGCTGATTTTCCAACTGCTGACTAGTCTGTCCATCGCGCTAATCAACCGGGCAGCGAAGGGCTACGGTGACGCAGTGATTGCCGGTATGGGCGCCGTCACAAGAGTAACTTCAATGGGAACCCTGGTTGTATTCGGATTTCTGAAAGGTTTCCAGCCTATAGCGGGATTCAGCTACGGGGCCAAGAAGTTTGACCGGCTGCGGGAAGCCATCAGAACCTCGACAATATGGTCAACCACATTCTGCGTGATCGTGGGCCTGCTGATGGCCCTGCTGTCTACGCAGATCGTCTCCCAATTTACAAAGGGAAACGCGGAAATGATCTCTGTCGGACAAAAGTCGCTGATGGCGAACGGATTCTCGTTTATCCTCTTCGGATTTTATACCGTATACTCCTCCCTACTCCTGGCCCTGGGGAAAGGCAGAGCCGGATTTATCCTCGGCGCTTGCCGGCAGGGGATCTGCTTTATCCCCGTCATCCTGATCCTGCCAGCGGTATGGGGAATAAACGGTATCCTGTATGCCCAACCGATTGCAGATGTCATCTCAGCCGCTGTCACCGTATTTATGGCGGTACGGCTTCACAATGAATTGACCACAGCAGAAAAGAATTTATCCGCTCCCGCGCAGGAATAATGCCGTCTGATGGCAAGTTCCCGATTCGTGGCGGCGGAGCGAAAAAATACGGCCATACCAAGCCAGACGCAAGATGCAGAGCATTGGCCGGTTAGGAGTGATACGAATGAACAGCAAGCAGAATAATGGTTCCCGATGGGTTTGCTGCCCTGTGTGCGGCAGCAGGACTCGGACAAAGGTATATGAAGATACTGTCCTCGTGAAATTCCCGCTTTACTGCCAGAAGTGCAAGCGAGAGATGCGGGTGGATGTTGTACAATTCAAGATGGTGAAAAGCAACTGAGCCAGACACTTAAAGCGGAGAGCCTGCTTCCTCCAAAACGGAGGGTGCAGGCTCTGCCCTCTGTAATCAATTGTACGGTTTGTGTCTGATCAGGGCAAAAATTCCATCAATGATTTGCTGAATCCTCCCCCTGCAAATTTTCATCACCCCAGTCCTTCATGTAATTCAAGACAGAAATAAAACTTTTACCAAGATCGGTCAGAGTGTACTCTACCCGCGGCGGCAGTTCCTTGTAGTCATGCCTGTTGATAAAACCATCCGCTTCTAATTCGCGCAATTGCTTTGTTAAAGAGGATTCCGTGATCTCTCCTATACGGCGGCGCAATTCACCGAACCTATGCACATCGCCAATTGCAATATAATACAGGATTTCTATTTTCCATTTGCCGCCTAATATTTTTTGAAGAGTAGACATTGTTTTGCATCGCTGAACCGCTAAACTGCTCTTTTTCATGGCAACAGCCTCCTTTGGTTTTCATTATAACTCATATATCCTCTTTCTTCAAGGTACTACAAAAAAGTTTAGTACTTTTATTTTCGCCGTACCGTGATATAATGCGTGCCATAGGAGGTGTTGTAATGCACTACACAGGAACGATTTGGAGGCCCCCATATGAAGCCTCATCTTTGCTGCTGGAAGTAACAGCGGGCTGCACACATCACAATTGCAAATTCTGCACTCTTTATGATGACCTGCCGTTCAAGTTCCGAAAATCTCCGATGGAAGATATAGAGGCGGACTTGAAAGAAGCAAAAAATTTATATTGCGGTTGGCTGGGCCGTCAGGTATCCCGCGTTTTTCTGACAGGGGCAAACCCATTTGTTCTGAGTTTCCACCATCTTATGGAAATCTCTGAACGAATCAAAAAGTATTTTCCTGAGAACAGAACCATCGGGTGCTTTGCCCGAATAACTGATGTCACATCAAAAACGGATGAGGAACTGCTTGCACTGCGAAAAGCCGGGTATGACGGATTGACCATCGGGATGGAAACAGGCGATGACGACGCTCTGCGTTTTATGAACAAAGGCTATGTGTCCTCCGATCTGATTGAGCAATGCCAGCGGTTAGACCGTGCGGGAATCAGCTACTCCTTTTTCTACCTCACGAGCATTTCCGGCGCGGGACGCGGTGAGATTGGCGCAAGATTGACTGCCGGTGTCTGCAATCAGCTCCATCCCATATTGATCGGTGCGAATATGCTGACAATCTATCCCGAATCCGCCTTATATACCGAAATACAGCGCGGAACATGGACAGAAGAAAGCGAAATAGAGAAATACAAAGAAATCCGCACATTAGTGGATCATCTGGAGATTCCTACAACCTTTGCGGCTTTAGGCGCATCCAACGCATTCCAGTTATACGGAGTCCTTCCGCAAGACAAAGCCAAGCTGCTGAAGGAGCTTGATACGATTATCGAAACTGCAAGCGAAGCTGAATTGCGGCAATACCGCACACGGCTTCCGCACCTGTAAGGAGGTCATTTTATGCACTTCACAGGGAGAACATGGCGTCCGCCATATGAGGCCAACACACCGATCATTCAGGCTACCTCTGGATGCACATACAAAAACTGTACTTTTTGCAGTCTATTTAAAGACGAACCGTTCCGTATGTCGCCGATCAAGGAGTTTGAGGCGGATTTGGCCGAGATTAAAAGCTATCAGCCCTACGCCAGAAGGATCTTCTGGACAGGCGCAAGTCCGTTTGCCATGAGCTACGATCACCTGAAGCTCCGGGCGCTTACTGTGCGTGATTATTTGATAAAATGCCAAAGTATTGCCATGTTTGCAAGCATACGGGACATAAAGAACAAAGAAGTATGGCAATTACGAAAGCTCCGTGCTATGGGTATCAATGGCCTGAGCATCGGTACGGAAAGCGGTGATGACAGTACGCTTCTTCTGGCCAATAAAGGCTATACTGCCGCTGACATTGTTGAGCAATGTAAAAAACTGGACGAAGCAGGCATAGAATACTATTTTGTGTATATGACCGGCCTTGCAGGAAAAGACGGCGGTTATCGAAACGCTGTTCAGAGCGCGGAAGTGTTCAGTCAGGTAAATCCCTGGTTTATTTCTGTAGATTCGCTTACACTGTTCCCTGATACCGAGTTATACGCTATGGCGCAACGCGGCGAGTTTGTTCCTGCCGGAGAGAGGGAACGGATTCAAGAATTGCAGACTTTTATCAGCAATCTTAAAATCCGCACACACTTACTGGCCAATTCAGTGTCGAACTACCATCCCATGATGGCCTATTTGCCATATGAGCGCGAAAAAGCTATCGGTGAACTGCAGTATGTCCTTGACACGAAGGATGAGTCTGAGATGGAGGCGTATCGCGCCAGCTAAAAATCATTAGGGCAAGAAGATATGCCGTCCATTCCCCCCATTGCGCAGCGGCAGAACAAGAAAAAAGTACCAGACAGAGAAAGATAACAGGATGATCCCCAAAGTATACTGCGGCCATAAGAAGCCAGACGCAAGACGCAGAGCATTGGCCGGTTAGGAGTGATACGAATGAACAGCAAGCAGAATGATGGTTCCCGATGGATTTGCTGCCCTGTGTGCGGCAGCAGGACTCGGACAAAGGTATATGAAGATACTGT
>CAMWQV010000137.1 GCA_947176425.1 uncultured Clostridia bacterium | reverse complement strand
GTACACAGGAATCCCGCCGCCGCCGCAGCAGATGACCAGATGCCCGTCTTCGGAAAGGGCACGGATTGCGCCTGCTTCAATAATATGTTTTGGTTTCGGGGACGGCACATACCGCCGCCAGCCCCGGCCCGCGTCCTCACGAACAGGACGCCCGGTTTTTTCGTGGTAGTCTTTCGCCTCTTCCTCGGTCATGAATTTCCCGATGGGCTTGGAGGGATTCTCAAAAGCCGGGTCGTTCCGGTCCACTTCCACCTGCGTCACGATGGAGCAGACCGGCATATTGCAGATACCGCGGTCCAGCAGTTCCTCCCGAAAAGCGTTCTGCAAATCATAGCCGATATATGCCTGGCTCATGGCGCCGCACACGGACAGCGGCGTAAAACCTTGATTCGGGTCTTCTTTTTGCAGTGCGGCCATAGCGTTGTTGATAATTCCTACCTGCGGTCCGTTGCCGTGGGCCACAACAACTTGATTGCCGTCTTCAATCAGGTCCACGATTGCCCTTGCCGTGATCCGGACCGCCTGCGCCTGTTCCGGCAAGGTGTTCCCCAGCGCGTTGCCGCCCAGGGCGATTACGATACGTTTACTCATTATTTTTCCTCGATCTTCTCCATATTTGTCTCAGAAAGGGAGCATCACAGGATGCCCCCCTTTTTGTTGCAGGATGGTCTTAAAACTCCTTCCGCTGTTCACCGCGGGTCTCCATTGCGCGGAGTGCGGCAACAGGGTCTTTCACCTTGCTCAGGAAGATCATCGCCGCGATGATATACGGTTTGAAGGACGCTTCTTTATACAGCGGCTCGATATAGCGGTCGAATACGCTGTTGTCCACTTCGCCCGCCTCGCAGCTCAGACCGCTGATATCGGCAGGCAGGCAGTGCATATACAGCGCCTTGCCGTCTTTGGTCAGCTTCATCATATCTTCGGAGCAGGTCCAGTCCTTATGTTCGGCGTTTTGGGCCAGCAGTTCCTGTTCCAGCTTGTCGATACCAGCTTTGTCGCCCTCGCGGTACAGCTGTGTACGCTTCTCCATCGCCTTGAACGGCGCCCAGCTCTTGGGATACACGATATCCGCGTCTTTAAACGCTTCTTCCATGGAATTGACCTTCTTAAAGGAACCCCCGGATTTTTCCGCATTTTCTGCCGCGATTTTTTCCACTTCGGGGAGAATCTCATAGCCCTCCGGATGGGCAAGCACCACATCCATGCCGAACCGGGTAAACAGGCCGATAATGCCCTGCGGTACGCTCAGCGGCTTGCCGTAGCTGGGAGAATAGGCCCAGGTCATTGCCACTTTCTTGCCCTTCAGGTTCTCCACGCCGCCCATTTCATGGATGACGTGCAGAAGGTCGGCCATAGACTGGGTGGGGTGGTCCACATCGCACTGCAAGTTGACCAGTGTGGGACGCTGCTCCAGAATGCCTTTCTCATAGCCCTCGTCCAGCGCGTCCATGAAAGTCTTCTGGTACTTGTGGCCCTCCTCAATGAACATATCGTCCCGGATGCCGATCACGTCCGCCATAAACGACACCATATTTGCTGTCTCACGGACCGTCTCACCGTGGGCGATCTGGCTCTTTTTCTCGTCCAAATCGCTGACTTCCAGGCCCAGCAGGTTGCAGGCCGACGCGAACGAAAAACGGGTACGGGTGGAGTTGTCGCGGAAAATCGAAATTCCCAGTCCGGAATCAAAAATTTTTGTGGAGATATTGCGTTCCCGCAAGTCCCGCAGGGCGTCGGCTACGGTAAAAATCGCGTCCAGCTCGTCGCCGGTTTTGTCCCAGGTCCAGTAAAAATCGTTCTTATACATGTTGTTGATCTTCAGCTTTTCCAGATGCTGGGCAAGTTGTTCCGTTTTGCTCATATATATTCTCCTTACTGTCAAATATTTAATGGAATCCGGTTATTACACCTGTGCGCGGTACTCGCAGACATCCTCGTCGCCCTTGCCGCGGTAGAGGCCCGGAACCGCGGCATACACGGCGGCGCAGGTCACAAGGTCCTGTTTCCAGGTGATCTCATTCGGCGCGTGGGCCTGGCTTTCCGCACCGGGGCCGAAGCCGACGCACGGAATGCCGCACCGTCCCTGAATGGCAACGCCGTTGGTGGAGAAGGTCCACTTGTCGATCAGGGGGCGTTTCCGCAGGGGCATGGCGTCGGGATGACCGATCCGCTCCTCACCGAACATTGCCTTATGTGCTTCCGCTACCGCCTGCACGTGGGGGGCGGATTCTTTATTGATCCAGGTGGGGAAATAGCACTCTGTCTCATATTTCAGACCTGTCCAGGCCGGACGGTCATACATGTACATACTGACTTTTACGTCGTCGCCGTATTTTTTCACCGACGGCAGCGCACGGATTTCTTTCAGGCAGCTGTCCCAGGTCTCACCGGCGGTCATGCGGCGGTCGATGGACACCGCGCAGCTGTCGGCTACCGCGCAGCGGCTGGGGGAGGTGAAGAAAATCTGGGAGACGGTGCAGGTGCCGCGGCCCAGGAAACGGGCGTCCTCAAAATGCTCGGGGTTATAGAGGGGGTTGAGCATCTTCACGAGGCCCTTGATCTCAGTGCCTTCCGCGTCGTCGTTCTCATTCAGGGCGCGGATTTCCTGAACGATATCCGCCATTTTATAGATGGCGTTGTCCCCGCGCTCCGGTGCGGAACCGTGACAGCTGACGCCCTTCACGTCCACACGGATTTCCATACGGCCCCGGTGTCCGCGATAGATGCCGCCGTCGGTCGGCTCGGTGGAGACAACGAACTCCGGCGTAATGCCGTCCTCGTTGTGGATGTACTGCCAGCACAGGCCGTCGCAGTCTTCTTCCTGCACAGTTGCTGCGACCAGGATTTTATAGCCCTCAGGAATCAAGCCCAAATCCTTCATGATTTTCGCGCCGTACACAGACGCAACCACGCCGCCTTCCTGGTCGGAACCGCCGCGGCCATAAATGATATCGCCGGTCTCGTAGCCGCGGTAGGGATCGTCGGTCCAGTTGCTGATATTGCCGATTCCCACCGTGTCGATATGTCCGTCGAAAGCGATAATCTTATCGCCGCTGCCCATCCAGCCCAGCGCGTTGCCTTCCGGATCGATCTCCGCTTTGTCGAAGCCCAGCTTTTCCATCTCCGCGATGGTACGCTTGATGACGCCTTCCTCTCCGCAGCTCTCGCTGGGAATGGCAATCAGGTCGCGCAGGAAACGGGTCATATCCTTTTCATAACCCTGGGCGGCTTTTTTAATCGCTTCAAAATCCATAGGAATTCCTCCATCAATAAAATCTCTGTTTGCCAGAAGCTCTGGTGGTTCTGTCTTCTATCATATCATAGAAAAATCAGATGTCAAACAAAATTTTAGAAAAACTAAAAATTTTTTAGAAATCCCCTTGCAATCCGCTTGGGATGCTGTTATGATAAAGACCGTAAGGGAGGTGCATATGTTAGAAGAACATCAAATGAACATGCTGAAACAAATCGCGGCAGGTCTTGCCTCCCAGTTTGGACCGAACTGCGAAGTCGTACTGCACGATCTGGAGGACAGCAGCGGGGAATGCGCCATTGCCCATATCGAAAACGGTCATGTCAGCGGCCGAAAAGTCGGTGACGGTCCGTCCAAAGTGGTAGCGGAGCAGCTGTTCCGCGGCGGCGAGGCCCCGCAGGATCATCTGGCGTACCTCACACGGACCCCGGACGGTAAAATCCTCAAGTCCTCTACCCTCTACATTCGAGACAGCGGCGGAAAAGCCGGCGCGATTCTGTCCATTAACTACGATATCTCCGCGCTTCTGATGATCGAAAACGCTCTCAGCGGCCTGGTCAGCACGGACGCCTCCAACGCACCTGCGGAACGCATTTCGGTTCTGAACGTCAACGACCTGCTGGACGATCTCATCGAACAGAGCGTCGCGCTGGCAGGCAAGCCCGTCGCGCTGATGACAAAAGACGATAAAGTCCGTGCGATTCAGTTTCTGAACCGTCACGGTGCGTTTCTGATTACAAAATCCGGCGATAAGGTCGCCAGATATTTCGGTATCTCTAAGTATACGCTTTATTCATACATCGACACGAAATTACAGGAGGAATAAACGCCATGAGCAAGATTGACCTCAGCATCCAGAAAGAAGGACTTCAGCACAATATTGAAAAAGCGCGGGAAAACAATATTATTATCCCTACATTCGCTCAGATGCAGAACCCCGAGACCGTGCCTGAAAAAATTCAGGAAAAGTTGAAAACTGTCGGCCTGTGGGACGTGAATCCCCTGAACCTGTTCCGCATTACCTGGAAAAATCAGCCCAAAGAATCCGGCGGACTGTTCCAGAAGGTACCGAACTATGTGGAGATCCCCAGCAAACTGTCCGGTGTCCCCTGCCGCATTTTAGCGATGGCGGGCAAATGGTTCCCCACCGGCTGCCATAAAGTAGGCGCGTCCTTTGGCTGCCTGGCCCCCAGACTGGTGACGGGACAGTTCGACGCCACCTATCACCATGCCGTCTGGCCCTCCACCGGCAACTACTGCCGCGGCGGTGCGTTTAACTCGAAGCTGCTGGCCTGCGACAGCGTGGCGATTCTGCCTGCCGAGATGAGCCGCGAGCGTTTCGACTGGCTGAGCAAAATCGCCGGACAGGTCATTGCTACCCCCGGCTGCGAGTCCAACGTAAAAGAGATTTTTGACAAGACATGGGAACTGCGTCAGGACCCGTCCATGATGATCTTCAACCAGTTTGAGGAGATGGGCAATCCCCTGTGGCACTACAATATTACCGGTACAGCGCTGGCGGACCTGTTCGAGGCAGTGAAGCGTCCCGGCGACAAACTGGCAGGTGCGTGCTTTACTTCCGGTTCCGCCGGTACGATGAGCGCGGGAGATCTGCTGAAAGAGCGTTATCCCCGGATGAAGCTGGCAGTCGGCGAGGCTCTCCAGTGCCCCACCATTCTGGACAACGGCTTCGGCGGCCACCGGATTGAGGGCATCGGCGACAAGCATATTCCCTGGATTCATAACGTAAAAAATACGGATATGGCCATTGCGATTGACGACGAAGACAGCCAGCGGCTCCTGCGTTTGTTCAACACCGAAGACGGACAGAAGTATCTGAAAGAAGAACTGGGCCTGGAAGAGGAGCTGATCGAAAAACTGACCTGGCTGGGAATCAGCGGGATCGCGAACGTGCTGTGCTGCATCAAGATGGCCAAATATTACGAGCTGACCGAGAGCGATGTGGTCGTAACGGTTCTGACGGACAGCGCGGATATGTACCGCAGCCGCGTAACGGAACTGAACGAGCTGCACGGCGCGTATAATACCCGTGAGGCCGCCATCGACCACAACGTCCACATGCTGGCCCTGCGGACCGACAATCTGCTGGAGCTGACTTACGCCGACCGCAAACGTGTCCACAACCTGAAGTATTATACCTGGGTGGAGCAGCAGGCCCGCGATGTAAAAGACCTGAACGCCCTGTGGTACGATGTAGAGGGTACCTGGGACGCGGTCCACGCACAGAATGCCGAGCTGGACGAACTGATTAACGAGTTTAACGAGGCGACCGGTCTTCTGAAATCGCTGTAAGATTTTTACCCGGATATAGTAAGACGGACAGGGTCCTCGCCCTGCCCGTCTTTATTAGAGCAAAAAAATAAAAAAGAGTATAAAAATAAAAATCTGACAAATCCTGTCATATGCGCTAGAATAACTGTGGTCTCGTGAGAGGCCGCAATAGGGTATCTCGAAAGAGAAGAAGGAAAATAACAAAATAAGAAGGAGACATACATGAAAAACGTCAAGCACGCGAAATGCGTCAAGTGCGGGAAGATTTACAACGCCGTTCCTGACCTGACAAACTGTACCTGCGGCGGCATATTGGATATCGTCTATGATTACGACTATATCAAGACGGTTCTGACTAAAGAGACCCTGGCTGCCCGTGAGGACAACTCCATGTGGCGTTATCGGGAGCTGCTGCCTGTGGAGGAAACGACTCCCAACACACCTTTGCGCGTAGGCTGGAGTCCGCTGTATCAGGCGGAAACACTGGCCCGTGAATTAGGGATTGCCCGGCTGTATGTTAAAGACGACGGCATCAACCCCACCGCGGCCCTGAAGGACCGTGCCAGTGCGATGGCGGTCGCGAAGG
>CAMWQV010000136.1 GCA_947176425.1 uncultured Clostridia bacterium | reverse complement strand
ACACAGCACCTTCCCGTCAGCTCGACGATTGTGAGGGAGATGATCCGTTACCGCCAGCAGCTGGACGGCTACGTACCTGCGGGCGCTCTGGACGCTATGTCCAGAGCCGTAGAAGAAAGGTAAGATATCTTATGGAAAATGATGTTAACTATCTGATAGACGCGCTTTTTGATATGATCGACAGCGCCAAATCCATGCCGATGGCCCGTGACAAGTGCGTAATCATACGGGAGGACGCCCTGGATATTATTGACGAAATACGGGGCAAGCTGCCCGTAGAGCTGAAGAAAGCCCAGGACCTGATCCGCGCCAGGGAGGAATACGTAGAAAACGCAAAAAAAGAGGCGGAAAAGATCCGCCGTCAGGCCGATATCGACGCGAAAACGATTGTGGGTGAGAGCGAGATTACCCGAATCGCGCGGGAAAAAGCCAAAGAACTGGCCCGCCGTTCGGGTGAACAGGCCAACAGCATGATCAGCGTCGCAAACGAGTATACGGACGACGCCCTGCGCCGGACCGAGGAGGCGATTCAAATGGCTCTGGAGGAAATCCGAACGTCCCGGGCGCGATTCCAAGCGATCTCTAATGAAAAACTCCGGGCGCTGCGGGCAAAACTGGAGGAACAGGGCGGCGGCGACAGGAAATTTTGACTACACTGACGCAAAGCCCGCCGCTGTTCAGCCCAAACTACATCTTGCGGCCTGAAATGCCTTTGGCGCAACATTTTGTGCTGAAGGTGTTTTCTTTTTTTGACATTCTTTTTATAGAACGGCTGTTTTTCTTGCGGCATTTGTCTAACTTCCCTGAAAAGCAACTGTTTTCCCCAACAAAAATCAAAAAAATTGCGCTTGCATTTCCGTCTTGGATGATTTATACTATTTGCCATGGTGGGGAGAAGTGGGGGAAGGTAGGGAACCCGTCTCCCTTTCCGTTCGTATGGGTCCCTGTGCGGCGGTCAGAAAGGCAGGTGGCCTGCGTGATCGGTCAGTATCAGCATAATATCGATGCCAAAGGCCGCCTCTTTATTCCCGCGAAATTCCGGGAGGAGCTGGGGGAGACATTTTATGTCACTACCGGGCTCGACGGCTGCCTGTCCGTCTACTCTGAAGAGAAATGGGCCGATTTGACGGCAAAATTCGATGCCCTGCCCAGCTCCAAAGCCCGAACCATGCGGCGTGCCCTATTCGCCAACACCGCAGAGTGCCAGCCCGATAAGCAGGGCCGGATACTCATTCCCGCAAATCTGCGGAAATATGCGGCGCTGGAAAAAGAAGTTATTATCAACGGCGTCTCGAAGTACCTCGAACTCTGGAACCCTCAGCGGTGGGCGCCTATTGAGGAGGAAGGTCTGGACCCCGAAAACCTCACCGCCGCTATGGAGGAGCTTGGTTTCTGATTTTGTGGAGACCAGACAATTTGTATATGATGGAAAAATGTGATTTTGGACATGTTCCTGTATTGCTTCAGGAGTGCCTGGATGGTCTGCGCGTCCGTGAGGGCGGCGTCTATGTGGACGGTACTTTGGGCCGCGCCGGACATTCTCTTGAGATTCTGCGGCGGGGCGGAAAAATCATCGGGATCGACCGGGATCTTGCCGCTATCGACGCCGCAAAAGAACGGCTGTCCGGCTTCCTGGACCGCGTGACCCTTGTACACGGGAATTTCTGTGACTTGGCCGCGATTCTGCGGAACCTGAACGCTGGTTTGGTGGACGGAATGCTCTTTGATTTGGGCGTGTCCTCTCCCCAGCTGGACGAGGCCCGGCGCGGGTTCAGCTATATGCAGGACGCGCCGCTGGATATGCGGATGGACGAGAGCGCGGAGCTGGACGCGAAAACGGTTGTCAACTCCTGGAGCAGAGAGGAACTGACCCGTATTTTGTATGAGTACGGGGAGGAACGGTATGCGCCGCAGATTGCCCGCGGGATTGTACGGCGCAGAGAGGAAAGCCCGATTTGCTCTACCGGTGAGTTAGTGGAGATTATCCGCAGCGCGATGCCCGCCGCGGCCCTGCGGGAAAAACAGCACCCCGCAAAACGAACTTTTCAGGCGGTGCGCATTGCCGTGAACGGGGAGCTGGACGCCCTCCCGCCCATGCTGGAAGCCGCTGTGGACGGTCTGAAACCGGGCGGAAGGCTGGCTGTTATCACCTTTCACAGCCTGGAGGACCGGATTGTCAAGCAGTCAATGCGCGCTATGGCCGTTGGCTGTACCTGTCCGCCGCAGTTTCCGGTCTGCGTGTGCGGCAAAAAACCGAAAGTAAAACTGATCACCAGAAAACCGCTGACCGCCGGACCCTCGGAGATCAACGAAAACCCGCGTTCCCGCAGTGCGAAGCTCCGTATCGCGGAACGGTGTGATTAGAACTCCATTTACTGCTTTTTCCGGAGAGAAAAAGTAAAGACACACTGTCCCCCGCTGTTTTGCAGCCGCCGGGGACGGAAAGGAGAGGGGCATGGCTGCTGGGAGAAACGGCAGATACAACGACCGGAACCGGCGTCCAAGACCGTCCGCTGAGGGGAACCTTGCCAGAAAGCCAGACGTTCAGGAACAGCGGGAATGGGAACGCGCCCAGCGCCGCCGGGAGCTGGAAGAAGTGCGATTCCAGCGCAGAGAAGAAGCGATCAGGGCCAGACGCGCCAAACAGAGAGCCATGACCCAGGCCGCGCTCCGTGCCGCGCAAAAAATTTCTCCCGCCGCTATTGTCAGTTTTGCGGGCGTCGTGCTCCTGATGGTGCTGATTCTGGCGTGCTATATCCAGCTCAACGCCATTTCCCGCCATATCGTCGATATGAAGAACCAGATCGAGGTGCTGAAAACACAGCAGGTATCTCTGCTCACCCGATACGAACAGGCCTTTGACCTGACCAGCGTGAAGGAAATGGCGGAAGCGGCCGGAATGACACAGCCCAGCGACAGTCAGATATATTATATCGATCTTCCCGGCGAGGATCAAGCCGTCTCCTTTGGGGACGACGACGTGAGTCCTGTGACAAAAATAATCACCGCGGTCAAGCGAAAGTTTCACGAAGTCCTGGAATATTTCCAATGAGTGGAAGTATACTCCTTATTGGGTACTCTGCCCAGTCGCTGTTCGAGTAGGGGGGCGCCGCCCTCTTACTCTTTTCTGTTAAAAAAGGAGGCATTTATGAGGTCATCTGATCCCAACCGCAAGGCGGCCCCAAAAAAAGAAAAACAAAAAAAACGTCCGCCTGACGCTGCGAGACAGGCCAAACGCGTCATCCAGCAAAGGACGATCCTTCTGCTGCTGGTGTTCGGCGTGGCAACGTTTTTGGCGGTATTCGCGAAGGCTTATGACCTGACCATCAATCAGGCGGACGACCTGAAACGGCGTGCGTCCCTCCAGCAGACCCGCAGTACGACGATTTCCGCTTCCCGCGGGACGATTTATGACCGGAACGGAACCATTCTGGCAATTTCCGCAACCGCTGACACCGTGTTCCTGGACCCCAAAGCCATCAACGAGCGCGCCAATAAAATGGATGAGGAACGGGCGGAAAAATTAGCGGCAGGCGTTAAGTCCGGCGAAACTTTGCCGATGACAGGGCAGGAGTACAAGGACCTGATCGCGGAAAAATTGTCGGAACTGCTGGAGATCGAAAAAAGCACCATCTATGAAAAAATGGAAAAAACCTGGAGCCAGTACGAGATTCTGAAAACCAGAGTGGATAAAACCGCCGTCGGAGATAAAGTCCGGGATTTTATCAGCAAGAATGAAACCGGAAAAACCATCCAGGGAATTTACCTGCAAAGCGACGCAAAGCGATACTATCCCTACAGCTCCCTCGCCGCCCATGTCATCGGCTTTCTGAACAAGGAAAATCATGGCGCATACGGTCTGGAAGCGATTTATGAGAGTTCGCTGGACGGCAAGACCGGTCTCGCGGTAACGGCCAAGGACGCCCAAGGCTCAGAAATGATGTTCCAGTATGAACAGTACTATGACGCCGAGGACGGAAACAGCCTGCAATTAACCATCGACAGCAATATCCAGAATTATGTCGAGCGCGGTCTTGCCGATATGGTCAGCAAGTTCGGCGCGGAAAACGGCGCGGCGGGAATCGTCATGGACCCCCGCAATGGCGCAATTCTTGCAATGGCTTCTAATCCGACTTATGACGCCAACGACCCGTGGGCAATTTACGATTCTCTGCTACAGGCAAAAATCGGCCAGCCGAAAGGGAACAATGATGTCTATGGCCAGGGCGATATGCAGAGCAAGCAGTGGCGCAACAAGGCGGTCAACGATACTTACGAGCCGGGTTCCACGTTCAAGGTCATTACTTTGTCAATGGCGCTGGAAGAGGGCAAGACCAATCTGAACAGCAGCTATTACTGCAACGGATATGTCAAGCTGGCCGGTTATGAAAAACCCATCTGGTGCAGCAACAAATATGGGCATAAGCAGCAGTCGCTGAAAGAAGCGGTGGGGCATTCCTGCAACCCGGCTTTTATCCGGATCGGGTTTGACGTGGGCGGCGAGACCTTTTGGAATTATATGGAAGCCTTCGGTCTGTTTGAGCCGACAGGACTGGATATTAACGGCGAGGCCGCCGGAATAATTAATGAGGATGTGAAGCGTTCGGATGTTACTCTGGCGTCTTATTCCTTCGGGCAGACGTTTACCGTGACGCCCATTGAACTGATTACCGCCCAGGCCGCCTGCATCAACGGCGGGTATCTGTATACGCCGTATCTGGTGGAGAAAGAAATAGACGGCAATGGAAATGTTGTCAGGCAGCACGACGCGACACCCGTTCGGCAGGTCATCAGCGAGGAGACCTCCGCGACGGTACGTGAAATTCTGGAATACGTTGTGTCAGACGCCGGCGGAAAAAACGGGCAGGTGACAGGCTACCGGATCGGCGGCAAGACCGGCACGGCGGATAAAACCGGCACAACGAACCCGAAAACCGGTAAGAACGATGTTGTCGTTTCCTTTATGTGCTTCGCCCCCGCCGATGACCCGCAGGTCATTATGCTTCTGACGTTGGATAGCCCAGCCCGTGATACCGGGACTTACGTTTCCGGCGGCAATATGGCCGCGCCCACTGCGTCCTCCATTATGTCCGATATCCTGCCCTATTTGGGGATTTCTCCCCAGTACAGCGGGGATACGCTGGACGCTATAGAGCTGACTGTGCCCTATGTAGTGGGTCTGACCAAAGACGATGCTGTTGCCAAACTGAACGAGTATGGATTTTCCTCTTACAGAACCGTGGGAAACGGGGAGACTGTTACCGACCAGACCCCCGCGGGCGGCGCGATTATTCCGGCAGGCGCGGAGATCATTTTCTATATGGGAGAAGAAAAGCCGAACGCGCCCTGCACCGTTCCCAATGTAGTCGGGATGTCCGCCTCTGATGCGAATAAGGCGATGACAAACGCCGGACTGATTATGAAAGCCACCGGCGCCAGCGGTACGAAAGGAATCAAAGCTATCAACCAGTCGCTGGATGCCGGAACGGAGGTTGCCGCCGGAACCGTTGTGACGGTGCAGATGGGCCAGACCTCGACGACCGCGGATTAGTAGAATACGGAAAGTGTGGGCTGCATACGATGTTTTTGAGCGAATTGCTGCGGGGCGTGGAGATTTCCGCCTCGAACATGGAATAGACAACAGAAATTTCCGGCGTCAGCTATGATTCCAGAGCAACAAAACCCGGCGAACTGTTTGTCGCTATGACCGGATACGAGACCGACGGACACCGGTATATCCCAATGGCGCTGGAAAAAGGAGCCGCGTGCGTTCTGTGCGAAAAAGAACCGGCGGAATCTGTCCCCTATGTGCTGACCCCTGACAGCCGCGCCGCGTTAGCGGCAGTTGGAAAAAACTGGTTCCGTGATCCCGCCGCGGAGATGACATTGATCGGGATCACCGGAACCAACGGAAAAACAACAACGACTTATCTGCTGAAAGATATTTTAGAGCAGTGTCTTGGCGCGAAAGTTGGACTAATCGGCACGAATCAGAACATGATCGGCAGCGAGGTTATCCCCACCGAACGGACCACGCCGGAATCGTTTGAATTACAGGGGCTGTTTCGGAAAATGCGTCCCGCGGGGGGCAGGACATGTAGCTAATCAACAGATCCGAGCCCCCCTGCCGAGAGAACAA
>CAMWQV010000135.1 GCA_947176425.1 uncultured Clostridia bacterium | reverse complement strand
GTAGCGAAGCTCTGGTAATCATGGGGACTGTATCTCACTGAGGACACCTCCGATCTGCTCCGGCCTGTCGATGCAATACACCGAAAAGCCGAGTCCTTCCAACTGCGTCTTCCTCCGAACCTGCAAGGGTCGGAGCTTTTTGCCTGGAGCCTTCAGTTCCACAAAGGCCAGTATCCCGTTAGGAAGTAACACCAGGCGGTCGGGCATCCCGTCATATCCGGGGCTTGTGAATTTCGGGGCGAGGCCGCCCATCGCTTTGACAGCCGCGACCAGCTTGGCTTCCACAGTTTTTTCACGCATAGCGGTCACCTCCAGTGTTCCAAGAACAGAAAAATCCCTTTACACGCGTATAGGCGTGTTTTGCGTGTGTGACTGCCATATTTTTTATATATTTCGATGTATAAGGAAAGTTAGGAACATGGGAACAGAACCGCCGACAAACCTTGCAACTTATGGGGGCGCGCCCGTTCCCATGAGATGTTCCAGTAGGTGTTCCAATGGCGGGACTTCCCCCTGGGAACTTGTTCCCAACTTCGGCACAGAATAGTTTTTTCACCCGGAACACTCCTTGGGAACAAAAATATACTGCGGCCCGTAGAAGGGGATGCGCACCTTGCTCTCTGTCCGCTGCCAGCCGATCCGCTTGAGGATGCTGGTGATTTCGTTGCTGTCGGAGCGGCGCAGGTTGGAGCGGTCCTTGCCAAAGCACTCACACCAAATCTCCATGCTGGAGACGGAAGTGCGCTTGACGGTTCCCTGGCGCTGGGCGGGGCCGAAGTCACTGCCGTGGAGGAAGTTGCGGCGCTCAAAAATGTCCATGCCGCTCCAATCTTCCGGCAGAAGGGTATCCAGATACAGCCGCACCAGGCCCTCCCGCTCGTCAGACTCCATTGCCTCCCGCTGCTCCACTTTGGCAAGAGTTTCCATGCTGGCGTCCAGATAGAGCTTCTCGCCCCGCTCCACATACACCAGCACCTCCGCCCAAATCTGGCGGATATCCTCCTCGGTCAGCTCCCAGGAGTGCTTTGCACCGCCGCCGGGGGTCTTGACGGGCCAGAAGCGGCGGTTGCCCGTGGTGTCCCGGAGGTAGCCAGACTCGGCGTTGGTGGTGCCAAAGAACACACACTGACGCAGATGGGGCGTGGCCCGCTTGCCGAAGGCGGCGCGGTAAATGTCGTTCTGCCGGGAGAGGAAGGAGCGCAGTGTTTCCACCTCGGCTTTCCGCAGACCGGCCAGTTCGCCGATCTCCAGAATCCAATAACCCTGCAATTTCTCGGCGGCGGTCTTATCCTTGGTGTCACTTAGATTAAGGCTGTCGGAGAACCATTCTCCGGCCAGCTTTGCAATGAGAGTGCTTTTGCCCACACCCTGGGGGCCGTTCAGCACCAGCATGGAGTCGAACTTGCTGCCAGGGGCCAGCACACGCTTGATGGCGGCGCAGAGGGTTTTCCGGGTGACCGCCCGCACATAGGGCGTATCCTCGGCGGCGAGGTAGTCGATGAGCAGGGTGTCCACCCGCTCCAGGCCGTCCCAGGCGGGAAGGTTGGCGATGAACTCTCGGATAGGGTGGTAGGAGCGGTCATCCGACACCTTGGTCACAGCAATGTCATAGTTCCGGGCCGAAAAGGTGCCGTAGTGGGTATCCACATAGCTGATAAGCTGGGCGTCATCGGCATCCCGCCAGAACTTGGAGGGGTGTTTCCACGGCACATCGCCTTTGATCTCCATGCCGTCCAGAAGCTGGTTGAATACCAGCGGTTTCAGATTGGGGTCGTTCTCCAGAATGAGAGTGAGGTTGCGAAGAGTATTCTTAACATTTCCAGCTTTGTCCAGCTCCAGCCGAGCCTGCCATTTATCTTCGTCAAACTCCTCCGCAGCCTGGGCCATCCGCTCCTGGGCGAACACAGCCTTGACCCGCTCGTCCTTGAGGGCAAGGTCGGTCATAGCCTTGAAGGAGGGCAGCTTGCCCGGAGCGGTATCCGGCGCACTTCGGTCATCCATGCCGCCGAACAGATGGAGCCGCACCAGATCAAAGGCGTTCAGCAGCATCCCGCAGGCCGGGTCGGTAGCGTGGTGGCTGTATGCGAATTTGCCGTCATAGATCACTACACCAGCAGAGGAGTCGGCGGGGATATAGTCGTAGCGGCCCTCCGCCTCAGACGGTTCGTAGATGTCGGACAGGAAACGGTCAATGGCCTCCTCAATGGGATAGGCGCGGCAGAACGCACCGACCACACCCTCCTTTTCCAGCGGGTCCTCCTGCTTGGCGGCGGTCTGGCTGCGGACGGTACTCTCACGGGAGGAGGTGGGCAGCAGGGAGCAGTCTTTCCAGTTCGGATGCGCCGCCAGATATGCGTCCGGGTCCAGCCATTCGCCGTCTATACGGCGGAAGATGTACTCACCGTTGGATGGGGTGGTGGGCCAGTACATGAGCTGGTGGGGACGGTAGCTGCACTCGTCAAACTGGTCGATGCCCCACTCTTCCGCAAAGTACCGGGCGATGGCGGTGTATTCCTCCGGTGTCACATCGCGGGTCAACGGTACCACGAGACGCGCCCTGGGAGCCTCCGGCGTGTGGCCGTGAGTGGTGTAGAGGCAGGCGGCATAGCGGCACTCATCGGAGAACCGCTGGATAAAATCGGCGGCGGCATGGTCCACGTCCTCGGTCAGCATGGAGCGGCAGGCCACATTCTCCCGCTTGCGGCGGTTGTCTCGGAGTTGGCCTCCCACAAAGCCGCCCTTGTCCTTGGCCCGGTCCCGGTCGGCCTTCACCAGCTTGGGGTACTCCTCCGCCGTTTCGGAGGTGCGGATGGTGGTGGAAAGACGGTCGCACAGAGCATCAAAGCGGATGGTCTTGTTCGACCAGATTTTGGCATAACAACTATTGCCATAGGCAATCGGCAGATCACGCATGGTCAAAAACCTCCTTGCAGTCGTTGGTGAACCAGCGGATGGACTGGCCCTTACGCTTGGCCTTCTCGATCTCAATGCTCATGCCCTTGGAAATGCGGTCACCGAACACCCACATCTGGTCGCATTTGGAGAGCAGCACGATGTCCATGAACAGGGCAAGGTTCCGCTCGGCCCCATTGCCGTCATCCATGAACTGCGGGAAGTAGAGGTGCGGGGCCAGTGGGATACATCCGCTGTCTACGGCGAACCGGCAGTAGCGGCGGGCATTCCTCTGGTTGTCGGTGATATTCCCAGAGAGCGGGGAACAGATGTACACCATAGGCCGGAAGGCATGAGCCTTGGCCTCCCGCTCGATCTTGGCGAGGGCTTCGTATGCGGTGGGGTCGTAGTAGCCCTCGGAATTGCGTTTATTTACACTCATGGTCAAACCTCAGTCTTTCTTGTAAAAATCGCACTCGTAACCGTCCGCCCGCAGGAGCAGGCCCTTGGCCCAAGGCGGCGTCCTGCCCATCTGCTCACACACAGCGGCGAGGGAAACCCTGCGGTCGCACTCGATAATTAGCTCGTCATGGACATGGGCCACGATGGAGCAGCACCGCAGCGTCTGCATGGCGTACATGAGGAGGTCTCTGGCGGTGGCTTGGACGATGTTTTCCACGAATTTTGGCCCGTAGCTCTCCAGCCGCTCCCACTTCTTCGTGCCGCCCACACCCTCATAGGTGACGGACTCGCCGCCGAAGCGGTTCTCACCGATCTTCGGCTTCACATAGGCCAGCCGTCTGCCAGAGGGGAGGGTGATAAACAGGAATCCGCTCTGGTAGGTAAAGCGGAGGCCGTGTGTCTCTGTGGCACACCGCTCTTTCACGCACCGCTTGACCTCCCGGTCTACATCCCACCAGAACTGGACGATACGGGGGTTGGAGGCGCGCCAAGCATCCACCAGCGGTTTCAGCTCATCTTCCGGCACACCCATCTCCAAAGCGCCCATTGATTTCAGAGCGCCCACCGAACCGCCGTAGCCCAAGGCCAGCTCCGCGATTTTGCCTTTCTGCCGCAGATGGGCGTTCTGGCCGTGTTTCTCCACAGGGACATGGAACATCTGGGAGGCGGAGGCACAGTAAATGTCGCCGCCCTGGGCAAACACCTCCTGCCGCCATTGCTCCCCGGCGAACCAGGCGATGACACGCGCCTCGATTGCGGAGAAGTCGGACACGATGAACTTCCTGCCGTTCTGCGGCACAAAGGCGGTGCGGATGAGCTGGGACAGGGTATCTGGCACATCCTCGTAGAGCATCTCCACAGCCTCGAAATCGCCGGAGTGTACCACCGAGCGGGCCGCTACCAGATCGGAGAGGTGGTTCTGGGGGAGGTTTTGTAATTGGATGATGCGCCCAGCCCACCGCCCGGTGCGGTTGGCACCATAAAACTGGAACATCCCTCTGGCCCGCCCGTCCGGGCAGACCGCCGTTGCCATCGCCGTGTATTTCTTCACACTGGATTTGGCTAACTGCTGCCGCAGGAGCAGCACCTCCGAGAGCGGAGCGGGAGCAGTTTTCAGCAGCGCGGCGACCTCCTTTTTGCCGAGGCTGTCCATCTCCAGCCCGTGATCCGCCAGCCACTGTTTCATCTGCTGGACAGAGTTGGGGTTTTCCAGATCGGTCAGCCGCCGCATCCGGGCAGTCAGCTTTTCCTTGGAGCGGGCATCCATGCTGATGGCCTGACGCACCAGCTCCATATCCACAGTGATGCCCCGGTCGTTGATCTCCTGGTCAAGATGGTACTCGTCCCAAATGGCCTCCGGCACCGGGAACCGGGACAGTTTCTGCTGGATGGACATCTCCGTTTCCACATCCCGGAGGTTGTAGGCTTTGAACCGTTCCCATTTCTCCGGGGCGTCCTCCGGGTAATGGCGATAGGGTTTGCCGTCCCGGTCCTTGGCGGGTGTGCAGAAATAACGGATGAGGTCTTTGCCCTCCTTCAACTTCTGTTTCTCCAGCCCCAGCACAGCGCCCACACCCTCCAGCGAAAGGGGGAGGCCCAGGGTCGCCGACCACACCATCGTGCAGCGCCAGGAGTCCGGCTCCAGATACTCGCCCACGGGCATCCCCAGCCAGCGGGACAGGCACACACGCTCGAATTGGGCGTTGAAAGCCCACTTGGTCACGGTGGGGTCAGTGAGAGCCGACAGCACCTCGGTGGGGAGCTGCTCCCCAGCGGTGAAGTCCACCACCCGGACAGGCCCGCCGTCTGCCGAGTAGCCGAACAGCAGGATTTCAAAGTCCGGCGAGGACGCATACTTATACACACCGCATTTGTTGAGCGGAGCAGAGGAAAACGACTCAATGTCGATGGATAAATGTTTCATACTGCCCCCTTCCTGCGCCAAAGGGCAGCGGAGCCGAAGCTCCGCCACCCGGCGCACATGGTCTTAGGAGAGGAAGTCATCATCCAGATCGGTGGCGAAATCGTCAGCAGCGGAGGTGCGGCCACTGAGCGGCTCACCATCCCGGACCTTCTGGATATTGCCCAGGCCGCAGGCGATGCCCTTGTTGCCGTTGGTGTTGAAGGCGTAGAAATTGATGGACACACGGGCGTAGCAGCCGGAGTAGACCTCGGCCCGATCCAGGATGGGCTGGACGGCCTTGTCCACGATCTGGGGCGCGGTGGTGCTGTTGGCGTTGACGAAGTAGGCACCGTTGTACGCCTCGTCATCCCGCTCAGCGTCGCCGTCCCGGAGGGGGAGCTTCAGAGCGCCCTTGGGCGGCACCTTCCCGCCGAACTTCGCCACACCCTCCTTGATGGCGGCGTCCATGGCGGCGTTGATGGCGGCGATGGTCTTGGTGTCGCTCTTGGGGATGATGAGGGACACGCTGTACTTGGGGTTGCTACCGTTGATGGAGGCAGGCTCCCAGACGTTGGCATAGGACAGCCGGACGATGCCGGTGACCACCTTGGTGTTGGATTTCTGAGTAGGCATGGATTAGTCCTCCTTAATTTCGGTGAAGTCCTCGCCCACGCCGGTCTTGGTCAGGGCGGGGCGCTTATCGGTAACGGGAACGAGGGTGGGACGGCCCTGAGGCTTTTCCACCAGAGCGCCGAGGATGCGGTTGAACTCCTTCTTGGACATCAACTTCTCCATCTCTGTGATGGGAATAAGGCTCTTTCTGAAAATGTCGGTGTACCCGGCGTCTTTTGCCGCTTGGATCACCGCCTCCTCGTCTGTGTAGCGGCGGTTGGTACGGG
>CAMWQV010000134.1 GCA_947176425.1 uncultured Clostridia bacterium | reverse complement strand
GGTGAAGATATCACCGCTATGTACGCTGTTGCCCGGAACACCGAGTCCGACAATAATAAGGCGGATTACTGGGTTGCAGACGTGATCGTGATCGAAACCAAAGAATGGGCGAAAGATTACGACAGCATTTCCCTCGCTTACTTTACCAACAACTACAATGGCGGCACCGTCCGCAGTCTTGATACCCTCAACAACAAGACTTCCAACCCCATGCAGACGGTTGTACCCAACCCCGACGATTATACCTGGAACTTCCGCGATTGGAAGGACAGCAGCTATGGTTTCTACAGATTGTATGACACAGAAACCAACGACAGCTCTGAACTCATGGCGGACAGCCTCAAGCCGATTACCAGCAATTTCAACAGCTATGACATTTATGCCGGTGAAATTACCCGCATTCAGGTGATCGACAAGACCGGCCGCGACAATTACATCATGGTTGCTATCAACAAAGATGGCGATAAATACGTTGATGTTGACGATGCTGTTGTCTATGAGATCACCCGCGGCAAGAACCAGTCCAACTACAAGACCGTGGCAAATGAGATCCATATGTGCAGCAGCGGGGACAGCAAGGTCAAGACAAACGACCAGATTATCTGGATCGGCAATGACAATGCGAAATTCATTGTCAAAGTCAACAAAGATGATACTCCTGCCTGGCTCTACGACCTCTATGATGAGATCATTGCCAGCCAGAAGAAGGCCGATGAGCCTACGCCTGATACCGCGCATGAAAACGCGACTAAGGCTGCCAACGCTGCACTGGCTGAGAGCAAGGACGCTGACCTGAAGGCTCTCGGCGCTGAGGGCAGAAAGGCTCTGCTTGACAAGCTGAAGGAAGCTCTGACAGAACTCAAGAAGTACGAGACCGATACGCAGCTTGTGAAGGATCTTGAAGCCGCAGTCAAAGCCATTGAGGACTACAAAGATGATACGCCTCCGGTTGTTGATCCGACCAAGCCGACTGTCACTGTAGAGGTTAAAGCTCCCGATGGCGTTACAGTTACGAAGGCGGAAGAGCTGACCAAGCAGGATGACGATACCTATGATCTGACTGTCACCCTCACCTATGAAGGCGAGTATGATGTTACCGCCACCGCAGGTACCGTTTCCGAGGATGGCAAGACCGTGACCGTCGAAGACGTGAAAGACGGCGATACCATCACCATCACCCTTACAGAGAAGGGCAGCAGCACAGAAATCAACGTGACTCCCAGCATTGTCAGATATATTGACCCGGACGGCGATGATGTCACAGAGATTCTGGGCGTTGAGACCCCCATTGCTCTGGAAGCCAGAGACACCGTTGAGGGCAAGCTGGTCCTGACCGCTGCAGAGCTGCTGACTCTGAGCGAGGATGACGATAATGACGGTATGGGCACTTTCGTAGTCAAGGGTGTTCAGGACGAAGCCGGCAACAAGGCCGAGGCCACTGAAGACGGCTATGCTCTGGCCGTTGACAGCGAGACCGTCAATCTGGTAGTTGAGGTTGGTCCCGAAGTGGCCGGCCCCGATGATCCCAACGTAAATCCTGACGATCCTATCATTGGCATCGATCCCCTCCGTATATCTAAGCGTGCGCGTGCCGGTGCTGGGAACAATCCCAACTATGCTTTGAGAGTTAAGATGGCGCATGGCACACATCCCACCGGCGTTTCCTATCAGTATCCGAAAGAGTACAGTGGGCTCGAACTCTATGCCAGCAAGGAAGAAGGCGCTTCGTTCGTCAAAGCGATAGACGCTAACAGCGATGAGTGGAAGATTCTTGCCTATATTAGCGACGACATCATCGCGCGGTGCAAGGATGAGAACGGCAAATTCGACGTAAAACTCGTCAACAAGGCTATCATTATCCGTCTCACGACCGAGGCTGATGAGACAGTTGAGGCTGTCCCCGAAGTCAAGGCGTATAAAAATGGCAATAGCTATGAACTGTACGGCTATGGCGAGTATGCGGATACAAAACTGAGCCTGGCTCAGGTTGAGGCTGCTATTGCTGTGGCGGAAGGCGTTGAGCCTGAGAACGTGAAAGCAACTGTTGCCGGAACTGCGGCGACTGGTTCCGCGAAGATCACCCGTCCCAGCGGCAACACAAGCACTGTATACTTTAAAGCCACTGGTATGAACTCCATGGCTGATACTGGCACACTGCGTAAAGTTTCCTATGATGGGACTACTCTTGCATATGTGAAGAATAACAGTGGCGAAAAAGTATCTGGTTTCTTGGGTGGCAGAACCGGTTATGTTATCAAGAAAGACGCCGATTATTTCGAAAGTGCCTATGCTGGTGCCACCGGTACTACGGGAGGCTGGGATAAAACTGCGCTTGCTGTAACGGCCGGAGTGGTAACGGATAAGATCCTCAAAGCCGTCAGCAAAGATATCGATCTGGTTGAGGCTGTGAGATTTACACAGACTAGCGATACTACTAAACAGACTGTTGGCAAGTGGAATGTGAATGATGCTGAGTATGATGTGACTGCAACCGGTAGGGACGCTGATGTATATGTTAAGGTTGGTTCTACCATTCGTATTGAGGCCAAGTCTGAAACAAGTGGTGCAACTAAATTTGCTCCTCAAACCTGGCGGTTGCTTATCAATGGTGAGAAGGTCAATGGTGTTGCCGATCAGGTGCTGACCGCGGACGCGAAACCTACCTTCACTATGCGTGTTGCCAGTCTGCCTGAAGATGCCAAGGGCATTGCGAATGTTGAGATCAAGCAGGTGACTAACAGCAGCGTGGACGTGTACCTTGAAGACGCTGAGACACCTATTGCTACAATCGATCTGGATGATCCTCCTCTGGCGATTTCTCTTGGTAGTGACTATAAGACAGGCGACCAACTGCTGGCTGTTATTGATAAGACAGGCAGTAAAGTTAAAGCCGACTATTGGACAGCGACTTCTAGTGATCTCATTACTGTTGCAAGCAACGGCGTTCTCTGGAGCGATCTTAGTAGCAAGATAACTGGGAATGATGTTACTGCGATCCATCTCTATAGTGTTTCTAAAGTCACTTTTAGTGGCCTCATTGGAACTGGCACCAGTGCTAATGCTAATGTAAAAGTGTCCCGGAATGAAGTAAGCAAGGACATTAGCAGTACTCTGTCCAGTAGTAATAATGAGTATTATGTTGCTCAAGGGACTGATCTTAGTCTGGAGGCAACAAAGGCGATGACCTATGTCAAGGTGACTGAGGATGAAACCGACGAGTGTACGTGGATTGGTGAAGTAGCCAATATGAAGACCAAGGGTGGCAAAGGTACGTACACCGTTGGAGATGAAGACATCACCGTGACCCTGGTCCAGACAACCACCGAATTGACCTTTACTCTGACGGGAATTAAAGCGAATGGCAAGGCTAAAGATGCGGAGCTGGGGATGGATAAGTCAACGAGTACGTATGTTAAGTTTGAACCTGACCCGAAGAATGTACAGATTACAAAGAAAGACGGAACCACGATAAAATATGGAAGCGAGACTGATGAATTCAGTGCGGTGGACGCAACTGATACGTTCAAACTGATTGATATTGTAGCGAAAGCGGGAAAGACTCTTAAGGATGTAGCGGTTGTGATTGTAGATTACGCAAATGATGATCAGGAAGAGTACTTCGAGATTATGCCTGCGGAGTTATCTGGTGCCTCAGATGACGGTATTGAGTCAATTACGTTTAATGTTATTCTGAGAAAAGAAGCAGCGTCCTAAAGTAAAAAGGTTCTATGGTTTTAACCCCCGAGGGCTTCGGCCCCCGGGGGTTCCCACGTTTCTGAAAAAGGGAAAAGAACGCCGCATCTGACAACGGCGTCCCTTTCTGCCTGTTTGGGATTACATAAGCAACCTGTATTTTTGCTGTTATCAGACATATAGTTCCATTCTCCCGCATAAAGATATAGAAAAACAAGGGGGAACGAACCATGACGATCCACATAGTGCAGCCAGGGCAAACGCTGTACAGCATTGCGTCATTATACGGAGTGGACCCGGAGCTGCTGCGTCTGGCGAACGGGATACCGGCAGATAACGCACTGGCAGTAGGACAGACGGTAGTGATCGAGGCAATAGAGACGTTTCATGTCGTGCAGCCGGAACAAACGCTCTCATCCATCGCCCGGCAGTACGGTTTAAGCCTGCGCCAGCTCTACCGGAATAATTACTGGCTGAACGGAATGCCCACGATACATCCTGGCCAGATATTGGTGATCACATATAATCAGAATAAGCTGGGCCGAACCTATACGAACGGATACGCCTATCCCTTCATCCGCCCCCGAGAGTTAAGCGCGTCGCTGCCGTATATGACCTGTGTCACGCCGTTCACCTATGGGATTACAGCACAGGGGGGACTGCTGCCGCTGAACGACGGGGAGATATTAGGGGAGGCGTCCCGTTTGGGGAGCGCGCCGCTTATGCACCTGTCAACGTTAACAGAGGATGACACATTTTCCAGCCAGCGTGCCGTGACGCTGCTGTCCAGTCCTGAGCGTCAGAACGCGCTGTTAAGACAGGTGCAGGCGACGATAAAGGCAAAAGGGTACCGTGGTATCGACGTAGATTTCGAGTACATCCCAGGAGCGCAAAAAGCCAATTACGCCGCATTTATTCAACGCCTGCGGCAAGCCGTAACACCGCTGCCGGTTTTGGTTGCGCTTGCGCCGAAGACTTCGGACAGCCAGCCGGGATTGCTGTATGAGGGCCACGATTACCGGCTGTTAGGTGCGGCGGCGGATTTTGTGCTGGTTATGACCTACGAGTGGGGCTATACCTACGGGCCGCCGATGGCAGTTGCGCCGCTGCCGGACGTGCGGCAGGTGTTGGATTACGCGGTAACAGTGATCCCGCGGGAAAAAATATGGCTGGGGATTCCGAATTATGGGTATGATTGGCCTTTGCCGTTCCGTCAGGGCGCGACGCGGGCAAGATCAATCTCAAACCAGTACGCCGTGGAGCTTGCGGTGGAGCATAGAGTGGAGATCCTCTTTGATGAACGTGCGCAGAGTCCCTGGTTTCGGTATACGGAGAGCGGCGTGGTGCATGAGGTGTGGTTTGAGGATGCGCGGAGTATGAGCGCAAAGCTGAGCTTGATTCAGGAATATGGTTTGTATGGCGCGGGTTACTGGAATTTGATGCGGCCTTACCCCCAGGGCTGGACCGTGCTGAACGCTTTGTATGATGTGTCAGATACGTGGGTTGGATGAAAGTTGTTAGAGATTTTAAAAAGTTTTGCTTGTGTTTACTATAATATCGTGCTATAATTAACCTTAGATGAGTTCCATACAGTTCACCTAAAAGGCGGACAGAAATGAACCCCTGGAGCGGGCACTCCAGGGGTTCATTTTGCTGGTGAGTATGCTCATCGGTCATCGTTCCGTCTGTCGAGCCATTTGCAGATAAATTGGGAAATTAAACCTGCTGCAACAGACAAAATAAAATTATAAATGAGTTCCATGAAGTTCACCCCCTTCCCAGGTCTGGGTGACCGACAGGGACAGTATACCAAAATCCGGCAAAGTTCGCAAGGCGAAACGAAAAATTATCCCCATATATTTTACCGAACACAAAAAAACAGGAATCGCCGGACCCCAAGTGGACCCGGCGATTCCTGTAGGTAAGAAAAGAGAGAGGGAGAAAAGAGAAATTCATTTCTGAACTGATGACATCATAGTACATCCTTCGCAGGAAGTCAACAGGGGCAAAAGACAATTCACGGAAAATTCACAGGGGGTTAAAAAACCATTCAAAAACCCCTCTTGACGATTGGAAGATAGAGGCGTATAGTTAGCCTGCTAACTTTTACTGGGACAGAAAGGAGCTGAAAACAATGAACGAACCATCGGATATAGGCCGTCAATTAGCGTATTGCAGCCACCTGGGATATCTTTTTAATTCAAATCTGCTGCGCAGGGACGGATATGACGTAACGCCTGTACAGACACGAACGCTGGTATGTCTGTCCTGCCGCGGGGGGCCGCTGAACCAGCGCGATTTGGAACGGGAACTGCGGCTGCGTCCGTCAACAGTCAACGGGATCGTCAGCCGTTTAGAGGAGAAAGGATATATTATACGCCGCGCCAGTCCCGCAGACGGACGCTGCCGTCTTGTGAGCCTGACGGATGCGGGTCAGGAAAAAGTCGCGGCGTTTCAGACTTCGATGGAGAAAACGAACCGGCGTCTGTGCGAAAGC
>CAMWQV010000133.1 GCA_947176425.1 uncultured Clostridia bacterium | reverse complement strand
GTCGAGGCCCACCTGGAAGCCTTCGCCCACCAGCTTGTCACTGCTGACCCGCACGGTAAAGAAATTCATGGGCGGCAGGCCGATAAAGCTCGCCACGAACACATTGGCGGGGGCGTCGTACAGCTCCAGGGGCGTGCCCACCTGCTGCACGTGGCCCATCGACATGCAGACAATGCGGTCCGCCAGGGTCAGCGCCTCGGTCTGGTCGTGGGTGACATACATCATGGTCGCCTGCAATCTTTTATGCAGAAGCAGGATTTCACGCCGGGTCGCGCCGCGGAGCTTGGCGTCCAGGTTGCTGAGGGGCTCGTCGAACAGGAACACTTTCGGGTTCCGCACGATAGAACGGCCCATCGCTACACGCTGCCGCTGTCCGCCGGAGAGCTGGGCAGGCTTTTTGTTCAGCTGGCTGGTGAGGCCCAGAATATCCGCCGCCGCCAGCACTTTTTTGTGGATGACATTGGGGTTCTCCTTGCGCAGCGTGAGGGAGAACGCCATATTTTCATAGATGGTCATGTGTCCGTAAAGGGCGTAGCTCTGGAACACCATAGCCATATCTCTGTCTTTCGCAGGGGTAGCGGTGATGTCTTTTCCGTCCAGCGTCAGCTTGCCGCGGGAGATGTCCTCCAAACCGGCGACCATGCGCAGGGTGGTGGATTTTCCGCAGCCGGAGGGACCCACCAAGACGATGAGTTCGCCGTCCTTCACGTCCAAATTGAAGTCAAAGACCGCCTGGACGTTATTGTCATATATCTTGTCGATATGCTGCAAATTCATTGTTGCCATCTCTTCGCCTCCTTATGCGCCGCCCAGGGTTTTGAGGTGTTCCGACAGTTCCCGGCAGCGGATAAAGTTCACGACTGCCGCCGCCGCCAGACACGCCGCGGAGATGACCAGATAGGCCGAGACACGGAAGAACTGTCCGTCCTGCATGACCGAGACGGTCTCCCCGTTGACGAGCGTCGTGGCAGCGTGGGCTTTCATGGGAATGATAAAGATGCGTACAATTTGAAGTACGCCCAGCGCGCCCAGTATGTAGGAATAGTTCTTTTTATAATTCTTCACGCCCTCCGATGACAGGAATACCGCCAGCATGAACACCAGGTTATAGACGATGGACCCGCCGATCAGAATGCTGTAATACCAGGTATCTACATCGGATTGATAGATGCTTACAAAATAGAACACGTCAAACAAAATGCCCAGGATCGCGAGGTTCGAGGAGAGGGTGTTCTTGATAAAGCGCATTCTGTCCCGCTGTATGGTGCGTTCGTCAGCGTTCATCGGGCTGTCCTCCTTCCTTCTTCCAGCAGTTTTGCTTCGTCATTCATGAGCTGCATTTTCCACACCGCGTTGTATACCAGCAGCGCGCAAACGATCAGCAGCAGGGCGAACACGCCGTAGTGCAGATCAAACCAGAATGTGGACTCGGTGTACAGGGTACCCCACATATCGGCGTGTTCCTTCAACGCGGCAAAATCCACTTGCAGGAACTGGCCCTTGAAAATTTCAATATAGGTGTGGGCAAAAATGGCGTTCGCTATGCCTCCAATGGTAAACAGAGCAGTGGCGGCATAGTTGCCGATGTAATATCTTCTGCGGCAGTGGGTATTGGTGAGATAGAGCAGGACCGCCAGCAGAATCTGTCCGATGCTGCACATGAGGAACCACCGGTTAAATTCCTGCATATTGTAGTAGACGATTGAGCCGGGGACATCGGTTGCAAATACATCGTTGGGATTTCTCATGGTGTCATAGAGGCTGTCATACAGGTCGGTCATGATCCCTAAGGTATAGAGGAAAAATATCGCGCTGACAATGACAGCCGCCAGACACAGGAATTTTTGTATGGTCATTTGTTTTTTATACATAGCAGCCTCCTCCGGGAAATCACATCTCCCTCTGTCCGGGCAGAACCTGCCGGTCTCCCGGACAGAGTCAAAATAGAACCTTACTTCAGGGTGCTGTAGAACGCCGTATCCCGCTCCCAGGCGCCTTCTTTGATGGCCAGGTACTGTCTGCCGGACCAGGTTTGGGCTACGTTTTCGGCGGTACTTGCGGCATCCCGCATAGCGGAGTCGGTATAACCGCTGATGATGATATTCAGCAGCATATTGTCGCCGTCCTTCTGCTGGTTAAAGCGGTCGGTCAGCTCGGTGTAGCCGCTGACGGTGGAGTTCTCCACAGTGGTAGTGGGCAGAACGGTAGGAACGATGGTATACCAGGGATTGCTGGTCATATCCATTTCCGGGTGCTTGATGGTGCCCAGGCCGATGGCGGTGGAGATATGGCCCGCGCCCTCCTGACCAACTTCATGGGTGCATTGATACTCAAACGCCTGGCTTTTCAGGAAGGACAGGGTGGAACCCAGATAGTTGCGGGCGTAGTTGGTATAGTTGCCGGACGCCTTATCCCACAGTTCGTCTCTGGTAGCGTCGGCGATCACGGGTTTTTTCTCGCCGTTGAAGGTGAAGGTCTCGCCGCTCTTGATAAACGCGTCGGGGCCGTAGCTCATCAGGATCTGGCCTTCTTCAGAGTAAGCGAAGTCGATCAGTGCAAGGCAGGCGTTCAGCTTATCGGTATTGCTGCCAACACCGGTCTTGGAGATGCCCCAGCCGTCTGTCTTGACGGAACGCCAGGATTCGGTAAAGCGCATATAAACGCCGTCGTCATTGGAGCCGTCATACCAGCGGGCTACAGGGACCATGACTGCCATATACTTCTCGCCTTCCTGAAGTTTGGTGGCGTTGTAAATGGTCTGCGTCTGGTTGTAGTCATAGTGCATAAAGCCCAGGTCATTTTCCAGATAGGTCGCGGAGCTTTCGGAGGACATATCGACGAACGCCTTAGAAAGCAGGCCCTCCTGCACCATAGCGTGCATCCGCTCCATGGCTTCATAGGTAGCGGCTTCCTGGCGGGAGTCGTGCATCTGACCGTCGCTGCCGATATACAGGTAATCCTGGCGGGATTCCAGGCCGCGCACGCCGAACAGGGTACCGGCAAAGCGGAACATATCGACACGGCGCTGGTTGTTGTCGTCCTCGCGGGAGAACAGGCCCTGAATGGAATCGGTGCCGTTGAGGGTCTGGGGATTTGCCACCACGCAGCGCAGCAGGGCAACCAGCTCATCGGCGTCCCAGGCGGCGTTCTGGCCTATATACAGGTTCGCACGGTCGGTTCCATAGTAGCCGTCATAGGTCTCGTCAATATAAGTACGCAGCATATTGACAGCGGCCACACCGTCCAGGGAACCGGCGGCGTTCATCTTGTCAATGATATTGCCGCCTTTGTCATAGTCTTTCGTGATGCTCTCCACACCGGAGCCGTCCAGCTTGACGACATCAATGCTGACAGAGCCGGAAGTGGGCATATAGGGCTGATATGCGGGAGCAGCCAGACTCTTGCTGGCGCTGGCGGTGAACTCGCCCTCGCCGTTGAGCAGCTTCTCCACCCAGTCAGTACGCATCAGAGGCATACGCTCAATGTCGCCCACGCCGTCAAAATAGGGGCTGAAGTAGATCGCGCCGGTATCGGTATTGCCGGTGATGGACATACGGACGATAGGATTGGCGTCCAGATATGCCTTGAAGTTGGGCATTTGGTCCAGATATTCGGCGATATTGACCACGTTGCCTGCTTCGCCGTTTTCGGTCAGCTTTGTGGCGGTGCCGCTGACCATATCCACATCGCCCAGGCGTTCTTTCCAGAAGTCAAATTCTTTGCTGGCGCTGTTGCCCTGGTATTTGTCCTCAAAGACGATGTTCAGCCGGTTCTGGACCTCCACCCAGGTGGGCTTGAGTTCGCCGGTATGATAGGTCACGCCGTCAGCGAGGGTCACGCCCTGACCGGCAGTTTCGGAGTCGAAGCTGATGCCGGTCTTGGTGCTGTTGTAGCCGGTAGCCATCCGCAGGGTCGTACCTGCGGCATATTCCAGGCTCCCGCCGGAACTGCTGGACCCGGTATCATTGGAAGAACCGCCGCCGGTATTGGAGCCGGAGTTCTGTGAGGAAGAACTGTCTTGCTCATACTGAATGCTGGGGCCGCAGCCGGACAGCAGTGCGGCTGCCATCGCGACGGCAAGGATCATCGCGAGCAGGGACTTAAACTTTTTTTTCATGAGATCCTCCTTATGTCTGTCTTATTCTTTTACGCCGCCGACGTTGGTTCCTTTCGCGAAATACTTCTGAATAAAGGGATAGATAATCAGAATCGGCACGATGGAACACACGATCAGGGCGTAGATCACGGAGTCAGCGGCATATGACGCATTCCAGCCTGCGATAGCTTCGGGGTCGGTGTACTGCTCCAGACGCAGCCGGATGAACACCTGCAAAGGATGCTCGTTGCCGTTGGAAATCATCTGCCGCGCCCAGAAATAGCCGTTCCAGCGGGAGATGGCGAAGAACAGGGCCACGGTCGCGATGGTGGATTTGCTCATGGGGATATATACGGTGCTGAGGACCTGCATTTCGGTAGCGCCGTCCACGATAGCGGCTTCCTCAATCTCGGAAGGGACGCCCTCGAAGGCGTTGCGCAGCAGGATGATGTTCATAGCCGCCATGCCCATTGCGATGACAACAAGCCATTTGTCGTCGTCAATGCCGACCGCGGAGAACACGTCTCTGGTAGCCAGATAGTTCAGGTACTGGGGTACGATACCGGCGGAGAACCACATGGTAAACACCAGGAAGAAGTTGAAGAACTTCCGGAACAGCAGCCGCCGTTTCGACAGGGCATACGCGCCCAGAATCGCGGTGAACATAGACCACAGGGTACCGTACAGGGTCAGGAACAGGGTATTCGAGTAGGCGTTCCAGAACATATTGTCCTTAAACATCTGGGCGAAGGCGTCGAACTGCACATCCTTGGGGAACAGCACCACAGAGCCGTATTCCACCGCCGACCGTCCGCTGATGGACGCGGACACGGCGTATACAAAGGGATACAGACAGCACAGCGCAAACATGGTGAGCAGCGTGTAGCTGATGATCTTGAAGATCAATTCCGATATCTCAAGTTTTCTTTTCATAACGCCCTCCCGTTAATACAGCGAGGTATTGGAAGCTTTGCGGGCGATGGTGTTCGCGCCGATGACCAGCAGCATTCCCACGACGTTGTTCATCATTTCCGCCGCGGAAGCAATACCGGTTGCGGCGTTGCCTCCCATGCCCTGCCGGTTGGCGAAGGTGGATACCACGTCGGCAGTGACATATGTATTGGTGTTGTACAGCAGCAATACTTTTTCGTAGCCGATGTTCAGCAGAGAACCGATTCGGGTAATGAGCATGATGACGATGGTGGACAGGATGCTGGGCAGAACCACATACCGCATCTGAGCCATTTTGTCCGCGCCGTCGATCTGCGCCGCCTCGTAGCTGGTAGGTGAGATGGCGATAATCGCGGCAAAGAACACGATGCTGTCATAACCTGCGCTCTCCCAAATGCCGCTGATCTGATAGATGGCACGGAAGAAGGACGGATTGTTCAGCAGGCCCGCGTTGGCAACATCCGCACTGATAATCCCCAGCCCGGACAGCGCCTGGTTGATGATGCCCATGCCGGTCGTCAGTGACCCCTGTTTTACCAGCATCGTCACCAGCGAGGTCATGACGACGGTAGACATGAACTTCGGCAGATAAGTAAGCACCTGGTACACGCTCCGTGCGGCGTTCGACCGGATTTCGTTGAAGAACAGCGCCAGGATAATGGGAATGGGGAATCCAAAGCACAATCCGTAGAAGCTCAGAATAAACGTGTTGCGCATCGCCCTCCAGAAGTCGGTGGAGAGCTGGTCCCCGCCCACCAGCAGCCGCTTGAAGTACGAGAAGCCGGAAAACAGCTGCTGCGACACAGGCAGAACGTCATTGGACACCTTGAAGCAGCCCAGCAGCTCGTACATGGGAAAGTACCGCCAGAACAGGAAAACCAGAATCATGGGGACCAGCATTAAATACAGCCGCCAATCCTTCATGATCGTGACGCCGACATGACGCCAATAATGCTTTTCCACGTCGTCCCGGACGGCCTGTTCGGGGCTGATGCGGTAGACGCGGGCTTCTTGGTCGAATTCAAGGAAATCCGCTGTCCTAACTTTCATAGTTTACCTCCTTTTTCTCCATCCTCCGCGTGAACACGGAGAAGATAATGTTTTTGATCCTCATAGACACCGTCCAGCTTTCGCGCTATCCAGATGATCA
>CAMWQV010000132.1 GCA_947176425.1 uncultured Clostridia bacterium | reverse complement strand
AGCCCTCGCAGAAGATGATCCCACTCGTCCTGCATCACGAACGAAAACACGGGCAGTCTTCCTTCTTTTCTTCCATCCCGTCGTAACGCCTTTCCGTACGGTCGGGAACACCGGCCTGATCGCTTCACCGGCAGCCACGGGGATGGATAAGAAGACCGGCGGCCCGTTCGCCCCCATAAACCAAAAAAATCAAAGGAAGGAGCAGAGAAATGATGATGTCCCTGGAAGAACAGATGGCGACGGACTTGCATGAACAACTAAAGAAGCTGGGCCATGACGTGAAAGCGATGCCGACCGCGATGCCGTCGGTAGACGTCAAGGCGCTGCGGCGGCAATACAGGGCCGAACACGCGGCGGAGATCGCTGCCCACGAAAAACACATAGCCGATATGCGGACGATATGCCGGATATTTGAAAAGAACGGAACGGCGTTGCCGGCGAAATCCTCCGCATCGGCGGCACCCCGGCCGGACTTCCGGAATACTTGAAGGATCCACCGGAGACGGAATCGGCCCGGACCGAGGCCGCGAAGCCCTCCGCCATGGAAGCGGAACTCCGGCGGAACCGGATGCCCGGCCCAATCCCGTCCACGGGGAAAGTCCGTCTGATGCAACGGCCAGGATTTGACGGGGATGGAAGAAAACGGATCAGCCAGGCCATACCCCCTTTCTTCCATCCCCGTACTTACGCAAGTAAATACCCGCTTATTATTCACACCTACATGTCCTGTTGCGCCCGGCGCTTAAAACTGCTCATAAATGAGATAAAATCATATGAGAAAGGGGGCGCGAATCATGGACAAGCAAAAGAAAAAACAGCGCTGCTACCTGTACCTGCGCGTCTCGACCGAGACGCAGATAGAAAACTACTCGCTGGACGCGCAGCGGGAGCGGCTGCTGCGGGAAGCGGCACACCGCGGGATGCAGGTAGCCGAGGAGTTCAGGGACGAAGGCAAGTCCGGCAAGAACACCGCCGGGCGTCCGGCATTCCGGGAGATGATGGATCGCATCTGGAACGGCAACCCGGACGGCGTAGGCTACGTCCTGGTGTTCAAGCTCTCCCGGTTCGGACGGAACACGGCGGACGTGCTGAACAACCTGCAGATCATGGAGGACAACGGCGTCAGCCTGCTTTCCGTCGATGACGGCATCGACAGCGCGGGGGCCGCGGGCAAGCTGATGATCGCGGTCCTTGCCGCCGTCGCCGAGATCGAGCGCGAGAACATCCGGGCACAGACCATGGCCGGGCGGCTCCAGAAGGCCCGCGAGGGCAAGTGGAACGGCGGGTACGCGCCGTACGGTTACAAACTGGAAGGCGGCAAGCTGTTCGTCAACGAGGCCCCGGCCGTCAGGAAGATATTCGAGCTGTATACGCGGACCGGCCGCGGCTGCGGCAGCATCGCGAAATGGCTGAACGACGCCGGATACAAGAAGATCACGCGCCAGCGCGGGATCGTTGGACACTTCTCCGAGGCCTTCGTCAAGAACGTGATCGACAATCCCGTGTACTACGGCAAGATCGCGTACGGCAGGGTCAGGAGCGAGAAGGTCGAGGGCACCCGGAACGAGTACCACAGGATCCAGCAGTCCGAATACGACCTGTACGACGGCATACACGAGCCGCTCGTCAGCGAAGGCGTCTGGATGCAGGCGTTCGCCAAGCGCCGGCAGAAGGGCGTCCGGTACGAGAAGGTGTACAGCCTGGACCATGAGCACCTGCTGTCGGCGATCCTGAAATGCCCCGTCTGCGGCGCGGGCATGTACGGCTCCGTCAACCGGAAATACAGGAAGGACGGGACGTACCGGGACACGTTCTACTATCTCTGCAAGCACCGGAAGAACATCGACGGGCACGTATGCACGTACCGTCCTCACCCGCCGCAGGCCCGCATCGACACCGAGGTCGAATCGCTCGTCGCCGACGCGCTGCAGAGCCCCTCGTTCATCGAGGCCGCCTGGGAGCGCCTTGACCAGACGATCGACGCGGACGAGATCCGGGCCCGTATCGCCGAAATGGAGAAGGTACGGGCGCAGCTGGCCGGGGCCAAGGACAAGCTGGCCCAGCAGATGGACCGGCTTGACGTCACGGACAGGAACTATGACGCCAAGTACGCCGATATGCAGGCCAGGCTCGACAGGTTCTACAACCGGATCGCCGAGACGGACGCCAATATCCGGACGGAACGGAGCAGCCTGACGAAAGTGTTCCAGGGCCGGGCCTCGATGGAAAACGCCGTCCGGATGCTCCGGTTCGTGCAGGACGAATTCGGTTCCATGCCCGACGCCGTCAAGAAAAAGGTGTTCCTGTCGATCCTCGACAGCGTCGAGATATTCGAAGAGCCCCAGCCGGACGGACGGCAGGTGAAGGCCGTCCACTTCAAGTTTCCCGTCACCGTGGACGGGGAGACCGACAAGGACTGGCTATACGCGGAATCCGACGAAAACGGGTCGTACACGGAGACATCCGATTTCAGTGTCAGTGGGTTATCGTCCTCGGAATAGTTGAGATTCAGGTCCATTGGATTGATATACTGATCGGACGTGGGCGAGATGTCGATCACCTGCCCGCCCAGCCGTTGAACCAGCGAAGAATATTCATCCTCCGGGTCAATGATAGCAATATCATCCTGCGTAATCAGGAAAGAATTGGTGATCTCCCGCTTGGCGGAGAAGGATTTGCCGCTGCCGGGAGTGCCGAGAATCAGGCCATTAGGCTTTTTGTCAAGAGGAACTTTTTAAGGGATGGGAAAAAATCAGGCGGAAAAGCCCCGTGGACGGTTAGAAGCCGTTTTCGGGGGCGCGGGGCAGAGCCATCGCAAAACCTACCAACAGCCGCCACACTATTAGTTGGTGCAAAATATTTGTTGGGATTTTTATTTCGCTCCATTTGACGGCTGGACTTTTCTGTGTTATGATAGCGGAAAAGAGAGGTGAGGAACACGGATCTCACAGAATACAATCTGCGGTACGAGGAAATCCTGCGGCGCATCCAGAAATTGCGGCTGTTCGATGACGACTTCTTTACCCGGTGCTTTGACGGAAACGTGGCCTGTACAGAGCTTTTGCTCCATATGATTCTGGAAAAACCGGATTTGAAGGTCATGGAAGTAACCGTACAGTATACCATTAAAAACTTACAGGGGCGGTCTGTGAGACTGGACATCTTTGCGGTAGACAGCACCGGGAAGCGGTACAATATCGAGATACAGAGAGATGACCGTGGTGCTGGAGCAAAAAGAGCAAGGTACAACAGTAGCCTGATCGATTCCAACATCCTGCTTGCGGGCGACGACCCGGAAAATTTGCCTGAGAATTTTGTAATTTTCATCGCGGAACATGATGTGCTTGGCGGAAATAAACCGGTCTATCATATTGACCGAACGATTCAGGAGACAGGCCGTTTGTTCGGAGACGGTTCGCACATCGTGTATGTAAATGGTGCCTGGTGCGACGATTCTCCTGTCGGGAAGCTGATGCACGACTTTTCCTGTGCAGACCCGGACAACATGAACTATCCGCTGCTGGCTGACAGAGTGCGCTATTTTAAGGAAGATAAGGAGGGTGTTCAAACAATGTGCAAGATTATTGAAGATTATGGCAAAGAAACTGCAAGAGAGAACCTTCTGACAAATCTTAAAACCCTTATGGAAACCATGAATCTTTCCATCGAGCAGGCTATGGATGCGCTTCGCGTCCCACCTGAAGAACGGGATAGCATAAAGAGCAGCGTTTTTGCAGGCTGACCACATATCTAAAGGACAGAAAACAGCAGTCCGCAGTACAGATTCAGTCTGTGCTGTGGATTTTCTTATTCCTCACAATTCCTACCGTCAGCCACCGCACCAGTGCAGACGGTTTTGCCGTTAGAATGGAGCGGACGAAAGCGGGGGCAGGGTTGTCAAATCCTGTTCCCCGTTTTCAGCGGCGAAATGGCAGCGGCAAAAATCCAGATGGTCAAGGGGTTCAGAGCGGAGATTTTTTCGCGCCCTGTGCGAAAAAATACTACTCGGCCCTTGACGGCCTGGATAGTCGGAACGGATATAGAACGGCTTGAGTTTCGGCAAAAAATTTTCAAGTACCCCTTCTAAAGCATTGCAACGCAAAGGAAAGCTAATGTTGACTGCTGTGTTTACCTACTTTGTCCTGTAACCCTTACGCCGCAAGGGTATTGAAATATTTAGCCGAAACTCAAGTAGAACGGGGATTGATTTCAGCAGGGAGATGTGCTATACTTTGAACCGACAAGTTAACTGAAAAATCGGAGTTTTGTGAAGGAGGTCGGAATCTATGCTTGTTAGAGAGATGGAATTGAAAGATATTGAGGCTGTTTTACCTCTTTATATTTCTTATTACAATGAGCAAGAGGATAGCTGCTGGAATGAAAATACGGTGGCAAAGCGGATTCATCAGGTATTGAGTATGGAAGATTCCTATGGGCTGATAGTAGAAGATGAAAATTGTGTACTAGGTTTTGTGATGGGGTATTTCAAGCAGTATGACGATATTATTGGATACACACTTGAGGAAATAATCATTGCCTATAAGTGCCAAAACAAAGGAATTGGAAGTATGCTTTTGGGGGAACTTGAACAGCGGGTAAAAGAGAAGGGAGCCTCTTGTGTTGAACTTCAAGCAGTAAATGATGATATGCACGAGCGGTATTATGGAAAGGCTGGCTACCAAAATGCAAAAAACTTTGTACTGAAGGTCAAATGGTTTGAATAAATTCCGATTTATGAGTCTGAATTTTAAAGTGTGTAGGAGCCAAAAACTTACAACAACTGCGAATAGTTTGCCCCTAAAAGCACTAAAATATCGACCGGATTCTATCATAGAAAAGCGTCAATATTTCAGTGCTTTTAGGGGCTTATTGGTAACCAAGCAGTTGTAAGTGTTATATTGTCGGAATTCCTGAACTAGTGTTTACACGTGTGATAAATCACTCCCCGATTTATCTGTTAAATTCTCTGTAACCCTTGATATTTCAAGGCTTTCCGCTAACTGAATATCCAAATCTTATCTGGTTTCCCTTATTTCTTCCCTTATGGGCTGGAAACAAGGGAAACTTTTTATTCCCCACTGACCACCTTGTCCAGCAGTCGGGCAGAGGTACGCTTTGCTTCCCTCGTAGAGTGGGTGTAGATATTCATCGTGGTACTAACATCAGCGTGGCCCAGCAGTTCCTGCACGTCTTTGGGAGCGGCTCCGTTGGAAAGCAGGTTACTCGTGAAGGTGTGACGAAGCATATGAAAATGGAAATCCTCCAAGCCCGCTACCTTCTTCTTTGCCTGACGGCACATAATGCCCACCGTCCCCGGTGTCTCAATAGCCCCGTCAGACCGGAGGCAGACAAAGGATATAGCCCTGTATCCTTCCGGTACTTCCTCCGTCCCGGGCCGGGTGTAGACCTCATAGTAGGTGCGGTCTTTATCTTTAACCTCGGTGTAGTAATTGAAGCTGTAGAGTTCCCCATAACGGATACGGTTCTTATCCTGCTCGCGTTTGGCTTCTTTAAGGATTGCCGCAAGAGTGTCGCAGAAATCTACTGTGCGGACCTTCTTCCGCTTGGTGGCTCCAATTTCGGTCTTGTGTCTCGTCCCGTTGTAACGGATGCTTCGCCGTACCGTCAGATATAGTAATCGTGGTTGAAAAGTGGCAAGCGAAAAGGTAGAATAGAGGACATGAGTTATCCAACAAAGTATAGGGAACGAACAATCGAATATCGGCAGGAAGGACATACCCTGGAGGAGACGCAACAGGTGTTTCATGTGTGTATCACAACGATAAGGAAATGGGAGAAGCAGTGGAAAGAGGAGGGACATTTAGAGAAGAAACCCGTGGAAAGAAGTTTCCGGAAAATCGATCCAGAGAAACTGAGCAGCTATGTGGCGGAACATCCGGATGCCTATCAAAGAGAGATGGCAAAAGAATTTCACTGCAGTGAAAGCGGAATCCGCGATGCCCTGGACCGGCTGAAAATCACACGAAAAAAAAGACAACCCGCTATCAGGAACAGGAAGCAGAGAAAGTAACTGCCTATCTGGAGGAGATCAAGGATGTACCGCCGCAAAAAATAGCGTATGTAGACGAATGCGGCATTGATACCTACCTCTATCGAAAGTATGGATACGCACCAAGGAACCAGAAGGTATTCAGCCGCATCAGCGGCCGCAAGTATGAACGCTGCGGAATTGTTGCAGCGAAACTGGATGGAGATATTCTGGCATCCTTTCA
>CAMWQV010000131.1 GCA_947176425.1 uncultured Clostridia bacterium | reverse complement strand
CGACCTTTGCCGGAGCGCTTTCTGCGTTCTATCACAAGGTCCCGGTGGGCCATGTGGAGGCGGGACTGCGGACCTATGACAAATATTCTCCCTATCCGGAGGAGATGAACCGGAAGCTGGTGACGGCTATTGCGGACCTGTACTTCTGCCCGACAGAAAACAACCGTCAAAACCTGCTCCGTGAGGGCGTGACAGACGGCGTATTCGTGACAGGCAATACAGTCATTGACGCTCTGAAAACGACCGTGCGGAAAAACTATGTATTCAACACGGACGAGCTGAACCGTCTGCCCTATGACAGCAAAAAGATTGTATTAGTGACCTGCCACCGCCGCGAGAACTATGGCCAGCCTATGGAGGACATCATGTCTGCGCTGGCGGAGATCGCCAGAACCCATACGGATGTTGAGCTGGTGTATCCGGTCCATCTCAGTCCGGTTGTACAGGAATGCGCACGGCGGCATCTGGAGGGAATCCGCAATGTTCATCTGACGGTTCCCCTGGCCGCCGACGAAATGCACAATTTAATGGCGCACTGCTATCTGGTCCTGACCGATTCCGGCGGACTCCAGGAAGAAGCGCCTGCGCTGGGCAAACCAGTACTGGTACTGCGCCGGGAGACAGAACGTCCGGAAGCTGTAGAGGCTGGAACGGTCAAGCTGGCAGGCGTTGCATATGACGATATTGTCTCAATGTCCCACACCCTGCTGACTGATCCCGCCGCATATGCCGCAATGGCCCATGCGGTGAATCCCTATGGCGACGGTTCCGCGTGCAGGCGCATTGCGGACGCGATTTTATGGCATTTCGGGAGAGGCCCGCGTCCGGAAGATTTTTCCGTCTGATCAAAAGGGAGGTGCTGCGGGTTGGATAAAAAGCGGATGACCTATTTTGCGATTGGCTTCGGCATTTTGCTGCTGGTAGTTGTCATACTGCTGGCCCGCAGCAGCTATCGGGAACCGGCGGGGATCGTATTGCCGGAAGAACTGGCCGGTACGGAACTCCCGGAGATCAATCACCCGGAAAATCATCTCAATGTGGTTGAGATATCCCCGGAAACGGTAAAGCCTGCCATTAACACCCTCTCGCGTCCGCTCTCCTACAGCCGCACCCAGACAGTGGAAACGTTTTGGAGCGGCGGCAGCGGACAGTCGGTCTATCAAATCTCGGTCAGCGGAAACAAAACCAGGTTAGATACCCGTTTGGCGGACGGCAGCGCCCGGCATATGCTGGTAGCTGGCGAAAAGGCGTGGGTCTGGTATGATGATGAAACGGAGTGGACGGTTCTGCACAGCGGAGCGTTTGGCGCGGACTCAGCTGCCCGGATGCTGACGTATGAGACAGTACGGGACCTGCCCGCGGAACAAATCGCCGCAGCAGATTACCGGATGAAGGATGAACTGTATTGTATTTATGTAGAAACTGCGGAGGATGAAGCCGGTTACGCAGACCGGTACTGGGTAAGCGTAAGCACCGGACTTCTGGCCGCTGCGGAACGGCTTTGTGAAGGAAAGCTGGTGTACCGTTTCTCTGCTTCTGCACTGGATGCGGACCTGCCGTCGGAAAACCGCTTTCTGCTGCCGGACGGAAGTATGCCGGGGACAAAATAAAGAATAAGAGTGGAGGCAGCTGCGTTGCTGTCTCCACTTTTATATAAGCGCAACACCCCTATAACTGGACATATTCGGCCAGGCCTGGATAGTCTGCCAGATGCATTCGTACATAAGTACGGGTAAAACCAGCAAATTTATATGTACGGCTGAGCATCCCGCGCAAGACGCACAGATTATGACCTGCCGGATTTTGCCGGTATTTTTCCAACGCCTTGTATAGTAGATTCATGGTTCCGTTCAGCGCATTGATTCTGGTCTGACATTCGATGATTCGTATTCCTGTATTTGTTTTCTCAAAGCATTCTGTCAGAAGTTTGGCCGTTTGTCTCGCTTCAGGTGTGTCAACGAGATTTCTAACGCATATGTGACCCTCGGTCAGTATTTGTTCCAGCACCGCTTCAGGGTCTGTTTTACAGCAGTCAAGAATTTTTCCGTCGTATTTCTTCTGGTTTTTGACTGAATTGCAGTGCGCGCAGCTCAAAAAAAGATTATCCCATTTATATTTCAGATATTCGCCGCCGCCGTGCGGCTGCAAGTGTTCCACTTCTGCGCTTTGCAGTTTATCAATTTCACATAGGTAGCATTTTCCGTGAAAATCCTCATTAAGCTGGCGAATCACATCCGGCTCTCTATAGCTGATTTTCTTTGCTAATGAAGCGGGCTGTGCCGGCGTTCTCTCTATTTTGACCATCAGCTTTACCCCCTGGCCGCAAATTCCAGTTTGAGGCGGCTGTACTCGGCGGAAAAATTCAGGGCAAGATAGTCAGGTACCTCATCCAGATACATCTCCAGCTCGGCAGCTTCCGCAAAATCCCCGTCCTTTAAATCAGGTCTCTGCACAAGTTCACGATACCGTTCATACTTCTCCCGCAGTTCCTGAGAAAGAAGGTCCGCGCCAAAGTAGCCTTCAACGATTCCTTCATAGGGGAGGTTGGTCAGACCGTTTTCAACCAGTATGCGGTTTTCAAGATCATAAATGACCGTATTTGGTGCGGAGTTCAAAACAAAGGGAGAGTGCGTGGTCATAATAAACTGGATATTAGGAAACAACTCTGTCAAAATGGGAACAATCTGTTTTTGCAGTTCTACGTGGAGATGCGTCTCAATTTCATCAATCAGGACGATCCCTTCTAAATTGTAATTGTGCTGGGATTCCATACGCATAATGAGGTCTCCAATAATATTGAAAACAGCCGCATATCCCATAGACATTGTGTTAAAATCAAAAGGCTCCCGATTATCCACATGAATTGTAAATCGAAAGTTCTCGATATTAAATTTCAGTTTAAGGGAACCGTCATTATAAATCCTGCGCAAAATGCTTTCAAACCGTTGAAACCAATCTTTTATTTCCTGCGAACGCTGCAAGCTGCCTTCCGTTTCTGCGAAGGCTTGGGTCGTTTTTAAATTCACTAAATATTTTGCCAGTTCACGAGAAGGGTCATCTTGAATCGTATAAACAGACTTCAAATTTACTTTTTCTATATTGTCTGAGATATTAACCTGGATACTGCGGTTGTCTTCAAAACGTGCAATGATAAACTGTCCCGCAAAATAACGTTCCCGCAAAGTTTCAAGCGATGTGTATTCCGGAACAGCGCCATCAGAATAGAAACGATATTTTTCCTGCCATATTTTCTGTTGTCTTTTTTCGCTGTCTTTTATGCTCTTTCCCTCTTCTGTATCATCTGCACGTTGTATGTTTGCTGTATAATATTGTATCAGTTCTTTGCACCGCTTCTCTGAAAAGTAACCATCAGACAAAACATAGTTCAAATGAGAAATGACAGCATTCAGAACGCTGGTTTTTCCGCTTCCGTTTTTACCTGTAAAAATTAAGTTTTTGCGGCTAGTATTGGACAGAGGAATATCAATACTTTGCAAATGACGGACTTTGCAGATATGGATGGCAGTCAAAAAAGTTGGTTCCATAAATTTCCTCCCGCGTTTTATTAAGTGTATTATAAACCGCTCAGAACAAAAAATCAATGCAAATTGGCTGTTTGCCGTTTTCCTGGCAGGAAAATTTTCTTGAAAACCGCGCCATTGATTTTTGCGCGCATTTTATATATGATAATGGCACCGGCACAACATACAACAGAAAGGAGAACTATATTATGAAAATAGGGACGCAGATTCAGGCATTACGCAAAAAACAGGGCATAACACAGGAGACATTAGCCGCGGAGATGGGCGTAACTGTGGGGGCGGTAAGCAAATGGGAAAACAGTATTACATTGCCGGACATTCTGATGCTTTGCAGCCTCGCCGATTATTTCCGGGTCTCTGCCGACGAACTGCTGGGACGCAAAAATCAAAGTACGTTCATGGTCTGTGACGATGTTCCGTTCATGCGGGATACGCTGCGGGAGCTGTTAGAAAAAGAGGGCTATCAGTGTACCGGCATGGCTGAAAACGCGGCACGGCTCCATAACTTATTAGAACAAAGCATTCCTGACATCCTGTTTCTGGATATCCATCTCGGCGAGGATAACGGACTGGACCTGTTAAAAGAGATAAAAGAACAGCACTTATCCACAAAAATCATCATGGTCACAGCAGACAATACTCCGGAAGCAACGCAGGCCGCCATTTCTTACGGAGCTGATGCCTATGTCACAAAGCCGTTTTTACCGGAACATATTACTGTCGCTTTGAACAGGCTATAAAATGGAATTTTAATCCCAGTGTAAATGTACAAGCTGACAAACCGCTGTATATTTGTACTGGGATTTTATATGGAATCTGGCTGGTTGATTTAGCCGTACTGTTGTGCTATACTATCCAAATCAGATTTTATAGGAGGATCGTACAATGACCGCTAAAGGATTGGAGTGGACATTTGATACCGTTGCTTCCACCTATGAAAAGTTTCGTCCGGGGTATACGGATGAACTTTATAAAATGATCTTCGATTATATTCCTCTGAATGCGTCTTGCCATGCGGTAGAGGTAGGAATCGGCGGCGGGCAGGCAACATTGCCGTTTCTGAAGACAGAATGTCATTTGACTGCTGTTGAATATGGCGTGCAGTTTTCTGAATTGTGCCGGGAAAAGTTTAAAGAATATCCTAATTTCTCTGTCATAACAGGCAGATTTGAGGACACAAATTTTTCAGATGATACATATGATTTGGTTTATTCCGCCTCGGCATTTCATTGGGTTCCAGAGAGCATTGGATATACAAAAGTGTTCTCTATGTTGAAAAGCGGCGGCGTGTTTGCACGGTTTGCCAATCACCCTTGCCGTGCCAAAGATAATGTGCCGCTTTTTGAAGAAATCGATCGAATTTATGGGGAATATTACTATCAATATTATCATAAGAAACAGGAAATCCCTAAAGAATATACCCAGGAACAAGCGGTACAAAGAGCAGATATTGCGGCAAAATATGGTTTTGCGGATATCCAATATGCTCTGTTTCATAGAACACGGACTTTTTCGGCAAAGGAATACCGGGCCCTGCTCGGAACATATTCTGACCATATCGCAATCGAAGAAAGTATCAGAGAGAAATTTTTCTCAAAGATTGAAGATGCAATATTTCGTCATGGTGATTCGATTACCGTATTTGATACCATCGATTTGCAGCTTGCAAGAAAGCCATAAATTTTACGGGATTTTAGGAGATCAGCATTATGAGTAAAGATATGACCGTCCCTTGTGACAATGGACTCATCAATCTCCGCGTTGGCGCAATCATTATGAGGGATGGACAAATTCTTATGGCCGGAAACAAAATCAGGCCGGAGTATTTGTATTCTGTCGGCGGACGGATTAAGTTCGGAGAGAGCGCGGAAGAGGCTGTGATTCGGGAAGTATATGAAGAAACTGGTGTTCATATGGAGATAGACCGGCTTGGCTTTGTTCATGAAAACTATTTTTATGGCGACGCGTCTTCTAATTTGTCCCCAGATAAGGGGGTTAAGCATTTTTTGACCGATGAGCGTTGAAGTTCTGATGTTAAAGTCGATTGTATTTGATTTAGGCGGAACTTTAATGGAATATGAAGGAATGCCGCTGAATTGGAGCGATTACTATATTTGTGCATTTGAAAAATTGAACGAAATTCTGGGACTAAACTTGTCAGAAAACGATTTGCAGGAATCTGTGAATATATTAAAATCATATAACCCTCGTATCAGTAAGAGAGAGTATGAAATAAGCCCAGAGGTTATATTTCGTGACGCGATCTCAAACTGGGGAGAAAAACCCGATATCAATAGAGTAATAGAATTATTTTTTAACAGTTTGAGCTTAAAGGCAAATATATATGGGTATTCCATAGAATTATTAAAGAAATGCAGAGCTTTTGGAATGAAAACAGCCTGTTTGACAGATCTGCCGAATGGAATGCCGGACTATATATTTAAGCCTGCAATAGAAAAAATTCTTCCATATTTTGATTTATACGTATCTTCACAAGTATGCGGCGCAAGAAAACCCAATAAATGTGGAATTTGGCGCATAGCAGATGTATTTGGAATACAGGAAACTGAGATATTATTTGTCGGCGATGAAGAAAAAGACTTTTTAACTGCTCAAAATGCCGGATGTGACTTTGCTTATATCAGTGATTTTCTACTATTTATTCATGAACATTCGGAATCATGATGAATAAGAAAACAAAGTTTTGGTGCGCGGAAGA
>CAMWQV010000130.1 GCA_947176425.1 uncultured Clostridia bacterium | reverse complement strand
CCCCCCCACCCACTTTTTTTTTCAAGGATAAGCCGGCATACGTCCTGTATAGTGGTCTCGTTGGCTCTGTGCTTGGTATAAGAGTCAGGCCTCAATGTAGACACGGTACTCCTCCGGGATGTTCTCCGGAATGGTGCCGCCGTGAAAACACAGCTCCGCAATCGTGACATTATGACCGGAGGTGCCCGCAGCCAGAGAGCAGATAAACGCCAGTATGACAATAACGGGGGAGAGGATAATTACCAGAGCCCATCCAACTCTTTTTCGTGCCTCCTCGTCGGTGAGGGCGACGGCGGCTACCTTTGCCGCAACTGCCAGACTAGACAAAACGCATCCCTCCCTGTTCCGGGATTTCCTCCTGCTGAGGCACTTTCAGTTCCCGCCAATAATCGGAGAGGGCCTGAAGCGTTTCCTGACTGCCGCCCCAGTAGTGCGTCTCCGCCCACTCCTGAAACTTTTCGTAGTCCATCCCGTTTTTCAGCAGCTGTTTCGCCACATCCACAGCGTTGTTTTCGATACAGGATCGCATGGCGTAGTAGTCCTCTGGATCAACCCACATCCGCTGCTGCAGGAGACTTTCCGCCATCCAGCTGTTTCGATTTTCGTATGTCAGCGAGTGGAGAATCCGCCACGAGTTCTCTCCACCTGAAATTCCTTTCTCTACCAGACCTCTGGCTGTGCGGAAGTCGGGCTGCATCACAACTGCGTACAGGAGAGAGGACGGCGCGGCGGCGATCTGCTCAGGAGTACATACGCCGATAATTGTCCTGGAAAGCGCCGGGTTTTCCCAATAGTGGTACTGCGCCATCTCGCCATAAAAGGACGGCTCCAGATTGGGTACGCAGTGTTCCGCCCACTGCACCAGGAACAGCGACTTCTCCGTGTCGCAGATATCGATTGACTTTTTGCAGGCGGCACAGTAGACCTCATAGTCAATGTCTTTTCTGTCCGACAGCGCCGCGACTGTCAGCTCCCTGCCCGCAATCCCCGGTCTTCCCGCTGCCTCGATCAGCAGGCTGTCAGCGCTCTCCGGTACTTTGGCGGCGTGTTCTTTGAATGCGTTCACATCGCCGTCACGGATTGCCACCTGCGCCTTTTGGTAATCGCTGAGTTGCAGGTCCGCTTCCTGCATACCGGTACCGGTCACCCGCCGCAGGAGTTGTTCCACAGCTGAGGTATCCTGTCCCTGCTGGCCTAACTGCTTCATCCGGTTTTTCAGGATATCGGTAAGGGCGAGCTGCTCCTTCAGACTCAGGTGCAGCACTGCACCGCCGGTATCCTCCTGACCGTCTATCCGCATAAACCGGGCATGGGCAGCATGATCTCCGTGGAACGCTTTTGTGATGGCGGAGGAGATCAGGAACATCCTGTCCATGTCGTTTCCGTTCTCCCCCAAAGTCTTGCCGGTGATAAAAGATTTTGTGACGGGCTTGTGGTCTTCATACCATTTGAGGTACACGTCCAGGTATACGCCCTCGCTCTCGCCGTAGTCGGTGGTACAGAAAATGTCCGCGCCTTTGGGAATCTCCTGTCCCTCACTCCAGTCAAAGCCGATTTCAAAATACTCATCCGGCAGATACCCCATACTCTCCAGACGGTATTTCAGTTCATGGAACACTTCCAGCCCTGTGCGCTGCCCGTCATATTCTCTGAGACGCGGGTCTGATTGGGAGGGCTTCCACCTCTCCAGCTCTATAATATCCATACTGCATGGCTCCTTTCCGCCGTTCAAAATTCCAGTACAAACTGTCCGTCCGGCTGTTCCTGACGCAGCAGTTCCTCACTGCGGTCCAGTGCGGTTTTCAGTACCGCCACATCAAAGCCGCACTCCCGGTATCCCGCCGCAAGGGTCCGAATGTAGGACCACAAGGGAATACCAGGCAGATGACGGGCTGTCATGGTGTAGACCATTGCCGGTACGGTCCGCTCCCCCATCTGAAAGCGCATCGTCTCTTTTTGGTACAGAGCCGGCCAGCTGTCATACTGGTCCAGGGCCGCTTCATCCTGCCGGGAGATTTTCCAGAGCAGGACAGGAACGGCGCTGCCCACTCTGGGTTCCATGTTGGCCACAGCATATTTGGGGTTCTTCCGAAACACCAGCTCGTAATCCTTCAGTTCCGCTTTTCCATAGACCTCCGCGTCCGGGCAGCGGACAGACATCTGCGCCGTATGCAGATTGCTCCCGTAAGCGGCATACATTTTTTTCTCCATCGTATCTGCTCCCTGAGATCCATACCGCATCAGCTCAATTCCGGCTTGTAAGACAGCGCGCCTCCGCCAATTCCACAGCGCCGTTGATCACGCCGTGCAGCCGCTCATACCGCCAGTCGTCCAGCATACTGCCGGAACACGCTTCGTTAATTTGGCTGATCCGCTCTGACACCGTCTCAGATTCTTCTCTGGGATTTTCCACTCCGGACTGGAGCCGGTCCAGGTATTCTTCCAGCAGCCGGTCGATGCTGTCCACATCCGCCTCGGTGTAGCCGAACTCCTCCTGATAGGGATTGGGGTAGGGCTCACCATCCATACACTGCCGCACGTGGGTCAGGATTTCTACACGCTGTTCGGTATCCGATTTGATGTACAGGCACATAAACGCCAGGAGGTCCGTCTCACGGTTCGGGGTGTAACGGATGGAAGCCCGGATGTCGTCAATGACGGTCTGCTTTTTCTCTCTGAGCTTATCAAATGTATTCATAATTTTGTCTTCCTTTCAATTTCTGCACAGCCCGGCCAGCCGCATCAGCTCGCCGCTGCGGTCCATTGCCCTGCCCAGGACGGCAGGATCAAAGCCGCACTCCAGATAACTTGCCGCCAGGGAATCAAAATACTGCCAGGAGGGATAACCGGGTAAATTTCCCGGCGTCATCACATAGATCATGGCGGAGACGGTCCGGTTTTCCGTCTCGAATTCCATCATCCATTTTCTGTAGCAAACGGGCCAGCCGGTATACTGGTCCAGCGATTTCTCATTCTGGCTGGAAATTTTCCAAAGCAGAACAGGGACGGTACTGCCGGTCTGGGGTTCTACGGTCGCCTCAGCCCGTTTCGGATTGCCGCGGAATACCAGCTCATGATCTTTCAGCTCCGCTTTCCCATACACTTCCGCGCCGGGACAGCGGATGGACATATGCGCTGTGTCCAGATTGATTCCATATGCGGCATAAAAAATTTTGTTGTTCATTGCTTCCCTCTTTCTTACCCGTCAAAACAGCTTGTCAAATAATTTTTAGGTTGATATAATGCTTTAAAATACTTGTAGTAGAAATGGTCTATATGAACTAAATATTTCCTCATCATGCAAGGAGCTGATAATAATGACTAAATCCCCATATATCCCGCCCAAGGATTGGACCCCGGAGCAGGTTCAGGCAAAATTACAGGACCTCATCGACCATGTGGAGCGTTTGAACGACGACTGGTGGGACAAAGATTTGAAGGGACTTATCAATGTCCATGGCGTCTTCTCCTCGGAGCTGGCTAGAGCGGCCTTGGAGAAGGAAGTATATCGCCCCAGCGAGATCTATTACCACGCCCCGGAGGACGTGCGCAACGGCTTAATTGCCAAGCTGCTGGAGACAGAGGACCCCCGGACGGCAGGAAATCTGATGTGCTGTCTGGCCATGCAGGGGGACGATAAGGCTCTGGAGACACTCTATGATCTGGAGCAGCACCCCCGTCCCTGGCGTGAAAAGCTGTATGTAGATCCCTCGGTGTACGCCCAGTGCGGCGGCTGGACCTTTGACAAGGCCGGGAAGCGGCGGCAGCTGAACTTCGATACCTGCTATCCCCTCATCAAGGGGAACCGGACCCAGGACGGTGCTGCCCATATTTTCCGTCCCCGGAAAGACCGATGCCCGGAGTGCGGCGGCAGACTGTCGGACTTTCTGGTGCTGGACGGTCGGGACAAACGCCTGCGCTTTTTGGGGATAGACGGCATATTCACCGCCACCGCCTGCCTTGGCTGCATTCCCTGGGCCAACCCGTCCTACTCCCGTTTTACGCTGGACGGAGGCAGCATCCCCATTTTCCCCTATGAGGACGGCTGTGAGGATGCCATGGAGGACGAGGATGTAGATCAAATAGGGGATAACCCCTATGTACTGGCCAGTCAGCCAGCCCCCCTCTTCTATGGGGCGGACTGGAACAAGGTCAGCACGATTGGCGGCTTCCCCTTCTGGATTCAGGACTGGGAGTACACCCCTTGTCCTGACTGCGGCAAGCCCATGAAGCTTGTGGCCAAGCTTTCGTGGGAGATGCTGGACTTTATGGAGGGCAACTGCTATGTGGAGGTGTGCCCAGAGTGTCAGGTAGCCTCCATGCATCACCAACAGACCTGACAACCCGGAATTCTCTCTCCATTACCGTCCCCCCGCTGTTCCGAACAGCTTCTTTTTGTAGACTGGTGCGTGGACCTCCAGCAGATAGCGTTCATTGCCGCACTTGTACAGGCACACACCCCGCTGCGGGTAGCGGATCAGCTCGTATTCCGATTCTTCCAGCTGCAAATTGTCCATAAAAAACCGCCGGTCAATAGAACCGGCGTTGAACAGGAATTGATGTGTAGGAATTGAGAACAGCGGCTTGGTCAGCTCTGCCACACCCGGCATGGTGAAGTCCTCCAGATTCTGACTCGCCAGCAGGAGGGCGGAGTCCTTTTTCCGCACACGCTTCATAAAATTGCGGATGTACTCAATGGTGGTCGGATTCGCGAGAAACAGATACAGCTCATCCAGTACGGCCACGGTGTTTCCCTCTGTCAGCAGCTTGTCACTGAGAAAGGACAGCACGTTGAACAGCAGCGCATTCTTGACGCTGCCGCTGGCCTGCAGCAGTCCCTTGACGCCGAAAACCTGGAACCGGGAAGTGGTGATATTTGTCGCGCCGTTGAAGAATTTACTTTCCGCTCCCTGACACATGGAGTGGAGACCCAGCAGGACCTCCTGAAGCAGTTCGGCGGGATAGAGCGGATTCTGCTCCTTGTCGTAGTTCTGGTAGGCGTCTTCGATCACGGCATAGAGGTCCGACAGGATGGGAAAGTCCGCAGGACGCATGGCGGAAAAATTGCTGTGGTCGTTGATGCCCCACTTGGTGTACAGCCGCTCCAGCATGATCTCAATCGTATCTATATGGCGGTCTGTAAAATCCTTGTAGGAGCGGAAAAAGTCTTTGAGGAAGGAGATGTGCTGGCTGAGGCGGGAGCGTTCGCGGAAAGCGGCGGGAGTGTCCAGGCCGTCTTCATCTTCCCCCTCACTGCCGTCTTCGTCCACGTCCCACACCTTCGGCTCCAGCGGATTGATGCGGTACTGTCCGCTCATCAGGTCCACAAAACAACCGCCCAGATTGGCGCACAGCTCTCCCATCTCATGTTCCGGGTCCAGGCAAATCACCGACTTCCCGGATTCCAGAAGATTGCACACCAGCAATTTCAGAAGATAGGATTTCCCCTGACCGGAATTGCCGAGGATAAGGATGCTGGCGTTGGTCTTGTCATCCGCCCTGCGGTCCAGGTCCACAATGACATTGCTCCCATATTTATCTTTGCCGATATAAAAACCATGCGGGTCCGTCTTGCCGGAGTAGTTATAGGGGTACAGGTTTGCCACCGAGGAAGCAGGCAGTACCCGTTCATACTTTGCGCCGAAGGTATTCCGGCCAGCCGGATTCGATGAGAGGAAGCCGTCCCGCTGGCGGAGCAGGAGCCGGTCTGCGCTCAGCTTGGAGCGCACCAGTTCGCTCATCACCTCGTCCCGCAGCACCCGCAGCGCCTCGGAGTCTTTTGCGGACAGCTCAATAAACACCGCACAGTGGAGGAGCGGCTCCTGATTCCGGTGCATGGAAGTAATCAGAGCCGCCACGTCCTGCAGGTTGGCTTCTGCCGTGACCGTCTGCTTCATGTCGTTGGTGCTGCGGTCCAGGCGGTTTTTATTGGTGGCGTTGTGGATGATCTTGTCCTCCTCCGCAGCGGAAACCAGCCGGATATAGATATGCAGCGTGACGCCGCTGTGTTCTCCCAACCGGCTGAGGAGCGCCATCTCCTCCGTACTGGTGGGATAGCCCCGCAGAGCCAGCGTGCAGTGGTAGGCGCTGCCCAGAATGAAATGGTCCGTATTGAACTTGACCGCCGCCGGTGCGATCTGGTCCAGGAAATCCTTCGGCTGATACTCCTGCCGTGCTTTCTTTTTTGCTTTTTTACCCATTTTCCACACAACTTTCCCCATCGTAATTGTCAAAGATTTCTGTTTTTACCTATTGCGCGTAGTATAAGTCCAGCAGCCG
>CAMWQV010000129.1 GCA_947176425.1 uncultured Clostridia bacterium | reverse complement strand
CCTGCGCGCCGTCCATAAGTATAAGGACAGCCGTGAGCAGTTCGAACGCCGTACACATAAACGCCTGATTGATATTTCCAATTCTAACCCCAAAACTGTTGAGGCGCTTATGGGCCTGGAATTGCCCGCCGGCGTGGAAATAGATATCAAACTCTGATTCGTTCCACAAAGCACAAAATTTCTTATTTCTGTTTGCTGTCCATGCCCATCGTCTTGCGAGATGGGCGGGTCATGTCGGCAGAGCAATGCGGCCAGGGAACCCAACTGGCTGTATCTAAGCCGACCAATAACCTTTATTTTCAAAGGAGAATCACTATGGAGAAAGCGATCATCGGCAAGAAGGTCGGCATGAGCCAGATCTTCGACACCGACGGCAAGGTTATCCCCGTTACCGTCATTGAAGCGGGTCCTTGCGTCGTGGTGCAGAAAAAGACCGCGGAGAAGGATGGCTATGAGGCCGTTCAGCTCGGCTTCCAGGATGTGAGTGAAAAGAAACTCTCCAAACCCGAACAGGGCCACATCAAAAAAGCCGGCGTCTCCCCGAAAAAACATCTCAAAGAATTTAAACTCAACAAGGCTGCTGAAATGAATGTCGGCGATATCATTAAAGCTGACGTGTTCGCCGCCGGAGATCATGTGGATGTCACCGGAATCAGCAAGGGCCACGGCTACGCGGGCGTTGTCAAACGTTACGGCGCGCATACCCTGAAAGCTACTCACGGTACCGGCCCCGTCGGACGCCACGCCGGTTCTATGGGTTCCGGCACAGACCCCAGCCGGATCTTCAAAGGCAAGATCGGCGCCGGTCACATGGGCGTCGATCAAGTCACAATTATGAATCTGGATGTCGTCAAGGTGGACCCCGAACTGAATATGATCGTCGTACGCGGCGCAGTCCCCGGTCCCAAGGGCGGCCTGATTACCATTCGCTCCACTGCTAAGACCATCGTCGAGAAGAAGGGCGAGGCCGGCACCAGCGCCAACCCGCAGAAGGCTTCCGCAAGAGTCAATCCGCAGAAAGCTTCCGCGAGACGTTAAGGGAAAGGAGTGTGACAAGCTATGACGAAAGTTTTGAATATGGCCGGCAGCGAAGTCGGTCAGGTCGAGCTGAATGCCGCTATCTTCGGCATCGAGCCCAATATGCATGTTGTGCATGAAGTGGTCAAAAACCATCTGGCTAACTGCCGTCAGGGTACCCAGAGCGCCCTGACCCGTGCGGAAGTCTCCGGCGGCGGCAAAAAACCCTGGCGTCAGAAAGGCACCGGTCACGCCCGCCAGGGCAGCACCCGCGCCCCTCAGTGGACCCACGGCGGCATTGCCTTCGCTCCCAAGCCCCGCAGCTACCGCTATACCGTGAATAAAAAAGTACGCCGCCTGGCGCTCAAATCCGTCCTCTCCGCTAAGGCCGCCGAGGACAAGATCATTGTAGTGGATTCTATCGCGATGGATTCCATTAAAACCAAAGCCTTCCAGGGCTTCCTGGACGCCGTGAAGTGCGACGGCAAGGCCGTCGTCGTCACACCGGAGGTCAATCCGATCGTGGTCAAGAGCGCCAGAAATATCCCCGGCGTCTCCACCACCAGCGCGAAAATGCTCAGCGTCTACGATATCGTCAACGCCAAGTATCTCGTGATCGACCAGAACGCCCTCGCTACTATCGAGGAGGTGTACGCATGATCTCTTATGATGTTATTATCCGCCCCATTATTACCGAGCGCTCTATGAAGGGCGCGCAGGATAAAAAGTATATGTTCGAGGTCGCTATCGACGCCAACAAAGTCCAGGTCCGCAAGGCTGTGGAGGACATCTTCGGCGTGAAAGTGGCTAAGGTCAACACCATGATCGTCCCCGGGAAAGCCAAACGTATGGGCGCCGCCCGTCCGGGCCGTACCAAGGACTGGAAAAAGGCCGTCGTACAGCTGACCGACGATTCCAAGACCATCGAGTTCTTCGAGGGTATGGTGTAAGGAGGAAAGTAAGCCATGTCTATTAAATCGTTTAAGCCTACTACACCGTCCCGCCGCCAGATGACGGTCTCCGGTTTCGACGGCGTGGATAAAAAGGCCAAACCCGAACCCAGTTTGACTGAGGTACTGAAAAAGCATTCCGGCCGCAACAGCTATGGACGTATTACCGTCCGTCACCGCGGCGGCGGCAATAAGCGCAAATACCGTGTCATCGACTTCAAACGCGATAAGGTCGATATGCCCGCTACGGTCCTGCGCATCGAGTATGACCCCAACCGCAGCGCGAATATCGCCCTGCTGGAATATGAGGATGGAGAGCGCCGCTATATCCTCGCCCCTCTGGGCCTGTCCGCAGGCGACAAAGTCCTCTCCTCCCCCAACGCCGACATCAAGCCCGGCAACGCTCTGCCGCTGGCGAATATCCCTGTCGGTACCGTCATCCACAATATCGAAATGCACCCCGGCAAGGGCGGCCAGCTGGTCCGCAGCGCCGGTACCTCCGCCCAGCTCATGGCGAAGGAGGGCACGGATGCCCAGGTGCGTATGCCCTCCGGCGAGGTGCGCATCGTGCGCGTCAACTGCAAGGCGACTATTGGTCAGGTCGGCAACATCGACCATGAAAATATCCAGCTGGGCAAGGCCGGCCGGAAACGCCATATGGGTTGGAGACCTACCGTCCGCGGTTCTGTCATGAACCCCTGCGACCACCCCCACGGCGGCGGCGAAGGCAAGAGTCCTGTGGGTCGCCCCGGCCCCGTTACCCCCTGGGGCAAGCCGGCCCTGGGTTATAAGACCCGCAAGACGAAGAACCCCACCAATAAGTTCATCGTCAAGCGCAGAAATGTGAAGTAAGGAGGCAAAGAGAATATGAGCAGATCAGTTAAAAAAGGCCCGTATGTTGCCCCGGAGCTTCTCAAACGGGTTGAGGCCATGAACGAGAAGGGCGAAAAGAAAGTGCTGAAGACTTGGAGCCGCAGCTCCACCATCTTCCCCGCTTTCGTCGGTCACACCATCGCCGTCCACGACGGGCGCAAGCATGTCCCCGTCTACATCCAGGAGGACATGGTGGGCCACAAGCTGGGCGAGTTCGCGCCCACCCGGACCTTCCGCGGCCACGCGAAGGGCAAGTAATCAAGGAGGAAGCGAGATAATATGGAAGCTAATGCTTATTTGAAATACCTCCGCATCGCCCCCCGCAAGGTGCAGATCGTCGCGGACCTCATCCGGGGCAAGGACGTCAATACCGCTATGGCAATCCTGATGTCTACCCCCAAGGCCGCCGCGGAGCCGATGATCAAACTGCTGAAAAGCGCCGTTGCCAACGCGGAGAACAACCACGATATGGACGTGGAAAAGCTGTATGTGTCCCAGGTGTTCGCTACTCCGGGCCCCATCCTCAAACGGGTGATGCCCAGAGCCCAGGGCCGCGCCTACAGAATCAACAAGAGAACGTCTCATGTGACGATGACCGTCGCTGAGAAGGGTTAAGGAGGGAGACAGTTTTATGGGACAGAAAGTTAATCCCCACGGTATGCGCGTGGGCGTCATCAAGGACTGGGATTCCCGTTGGTACGCCAGCAGCGAAAAAGTCGGCGACCTGCTTGTTGAGGACAAGAAAATCCGGGACTTCCTGAAAAAAGAACTGTTCGCGGCCCAGGTGCCCAAGATCGAGATCGAACGCAGCAACGGCGGCGTCACCGTCTTCCTGCACTGCGCACGCCCCGGCATGGTCATCGGCAAGGACGGCGCCAAGATCGAAGAAACGCGTCTGGCTGTGGCAAAAATCACCGGCAAGCCCACCCGCCTGAATATTGTTGAAGTCCGGTCCCCGGATATGAATGCGCAGCTGGTGGCTGAAAATATCGCGCAGCAGCTGGAGAAGCGTATCTCCCACCGCCGCGCTATGAAGAACGCTATGGGCCGTGCCATGCGCGCCGGTGCGAAGGGCATCAAGTGCTGCTGCTCCGGCCGTCTTGGCGGACGCGAAATCGCAGGCGTGGAACATTACCACGAGGGTACGATCCCCCTGCAAACCATCCGCGCCGACATTGAGTACGGCTTCGCAGAGGCGGCTACCACTTTCGGACGCATCGGCGTCAAAGTTTGGATTTACAAGGGCGAGGTTCTCAGCCAGGTACTGCGTACCGCTCCCAGAACCATGGATACTTCCAAGCCCTATGAGGAGCGCCGGGAGCGCCGTCCCCGCCGTGACGGTGACCGCCGCGGACGTGACAGCCGTGGTCCCCGTCGTGATGACAACCGCGGTCCCCGCCGCGACGATAACCGCGGTCCCCGCCGCGAAGGTCAGGGTCCCCGCGGTGAAGGACGCGGCCCCCGCACGGAGAAGAAAGAAGGAGGCGCTCAATAATGCTTCTGCCTAAGAGAGTCAAATACCGCAGAGTCCATCGCGGACGCCTCACCGGTAAGGCTACCCGCGGCAATACCGTTACCTACGGCGAATTCGGTCTGGTGGCCACCGAGCCGGCCTGGATCACCAGCAACCAGATCGAAGCTGCCCGTATCGCTATGACCCGCTATACCAAGCGCGGCGGTCAGGTATGGATTAAGATTTTCCCCGACAAGCCCATCACCGAAAAACCTGCTGAGACCCGTATGGGTTCCGGTAAAGGTTCCCCCGAGTACTGGGTGGCCGTGGTCAAACCCGGCAGAGTGATGTTTGAAATTGCCGGTGTTAGTGAGGAGACCGCACGCGAGGCCCTGCGTCTGGCCAGCCACAAGCTGCCTATCAAATCGAAGATCGTTAAACGCGAGGACCCTAAGCCGCAGGAAGTAGGTGAATAAGATGAAGGCAAAAGAGATCCGTAAGATGAGCGAGGCTGAATTGGGCGAGAAGCTGGTCAGCCTGAAAAAAGACCTGTTCTTCCTGCGTATGCAGCACGCCACCAATCAGCTGGATAACCCCGTCAAAATCGCTGAAGTGAAGCGTGATATTGCCCGAGTCAAGACCATTATCCGCGAGCAGCAGACCGCTGCCGCTAAGTAAGAGAAGGAGGTAAATCGTAATGAGTGAAGCAAGAATTTCCTCCCGTAAGACCCGGGTCGGCAAGGTCATTTCCGATAAGATGGACAAGACCGTCGTCGTTGCGATCGAGGACCGTGTCGCCCATCCGCTGTATAAAAAGATCGTCGGACGCACCTATAAGCTCAAAGCCCATGACGAGGAAAATCAGTGCGGCGTCGGCGATAAAGTGAAAGTGATGGAGACCCGCCCACTCAGCAAGGATAAGAGATGGCGCGTGGTCGAGATCGTGGAAAAGGCGAAGTAAGGGAGGCGCTGAGATATGATCCAACAGGAAAGTTTTCTGAAGGTTGCCGACAATACCGGCGCCAAAGAGATCAAGTGCATCCGTGTGCTGGGCGGCTCCAAGCGCAAGTACGGCAATATCGGTGACGTCATCGTGGCCAGCGTGCGCAAATCCACCCCCGGCGGCACGGTGAAAAAGGGCGAGGTTGTCAAGGCCGTGATCGTGCGCAGCGCAAAGGGCGTGCGCCGGGCCGACGGTACCTATGTCCGGTTCGATGAAAACGCCGCTGTCCTCATCAAGGACGACCGGAACCCCAGGGGCACCCGTATCTTTGGGCCGGTTGCCCGTGAGCTGCGGGATAAGGACTATATGAAAATCCTGTCCCTCGCTCCCGAGGTCGTGTAAGGAGGAAGAAATGGCTATGAATATCAAAAAAGGCGACTCCGTGGTCGTCCTGTCCGGCAAGGATAAGGGCAAGCAGGGCAAGGTCCAGACCGTGATCCCCGGCGAAGGCAAGGTCGTCGTGGAGGGCGTCAATATGGTCACCTGCCACACCAAGCCCCGCCGTCAGGGCGAGGAGGGCGGCATCGTCCGGCGTGAGGCCGCTCTGTATGCCAGCAAGGTCCAGCTGCTCTGCCCCAAGTGCGGCAAGGCGACCCGGACCGGCAGCAAACGGGTGAAAAAGACCGTCTCCGGAAAAGAAAAAATGATGGGCGTCCGTGTCTGCAAAAAGTGCGGCGCCGAGGATATTTGAGAGGAGTAGGTTAGCATGGCAAGACTGAAAGAAAAGTATAAGGCCGAAGTCGCTCCTGCTCTGATGAAGAAGTTCGAGTACAAGAGCGTCATGCAGATCCCCAAGATCGACAAGGTGGTCGTCAACGTTGGCTGCGGCGAGGCCCGCGACAACGCCAAGGTGCTGGAAGCGGTCGTCCGCGACCTGACCGCCATCACCGGCCAGAAGGCCATCATCACCATCGCCAAGAAGTCCGTGGCTAACTTCAAGGTCCGTGAGGGTATGCCCGTGGGCGCGAAGGTGACGCTGCGCAGCGACAAGATGTGGGAGTTCCTGGACCGCCTGTTCAACGTGGCCCTGCCCCGCGTGCGCGACTTCCACGGCATCAACCCCAATTCCTTCGACGGCCGCGGCAACTATGCCC
>CAMWQV010000128.1 GCA_947176425.1 uncultured Clostridia bacterium | reverse complement strand
CTGTGATGGTCTTATGTCTTGCGGCCTGCGGCGGCGGAAACGGCGGCGGCAATACCGGCGGTTCAGGCAACGATGACAGCCAATCCAATGCCGGCGCTGACGCAAACACCAATACCGGCACTGATGCAAACGCAAATGCTGAAACAGACGTAAACACCCCCGCCCCTGCCGGCTCTTACACAGTGGGTATCTGCCAGCTGACTCCGCACCCCGCTCTGGACGCCGCAACACAGGGATTTATCGACGCCCTGAACGAGCTGCTGCCCGGTCAGGTGACCATTGACCAGAAGGACGCGGCGAATGATCCCCCTACCTGCGCTACCATCGTGAACGGCTTTGTATCCGCTAACGTAGATTTGATTATGGCGAATGCTACCCCGTCCCTCCAGGCTGCCGCTACGGCTACCACAGATATTCCCGTGCTGGGTACTTCCGTGACAGAGTACGGCGTCGCGCTGGGCATCCCTGATTTCTCCGGCACAGTAGGCGGCAACGTCTCCGGCACTTCCGACCTGGCTCCCCTGGACCAGCAGGCGGAAATGATTAAAGAGTGGTTCCCCGACGCGCAGAAAGTCGGCCTGCTCTACTGCTCCAACGAGGCCAACAGCCAGTATCAGGTTGATACTGTGGAGGGCTTCCTGACAGAGCTGGGCTTCACCTGCACGCAGTATCCGTTCTCTGATACCAACGACATGGCCGCTGTGACCCAGACCGCCGCCGACAACAGCGACGTGATCTATGTACCCACAGACAACACCGTCGCCGACAATACCGGTATTGTTGATAACATCTGCCACGGCAAAATCCCCATCATTGCCGGTGAGGAAGGCATCTGTGGCGGCTGCGGCGTTGCAACCCTGTCCATCAGCTATTATGACATCGGTCACAAGACCGGCGAAATGGCCGCGCAGATTCTGACCGGCGAGGCGGATATCTCCACTATGCCCGTTCAGTACGCGCCCCAGTTCACCAAGAAATACAATCCTCCCATGTGCGAGGCGCTGGGCCTGACCGCTCTGGACGGCTATGAGGCGATCAGCTGAATAAGTTTTGATTTTCCTGCAAAAAACGGTGAGAAAGGGTCTTCCCTTTTTCGCCGTTTTCTGTTATACTGATGACGTATATCTGCTTTTATGAGGAGGACTTTACAACCATGCTGAATTTAATAAACGCGCTGCCCGGCGCGGTGTCCCAAGGATTGATCTGGGGCATAATGGCGATTGGCGTATACATTACTTATAAGCTGCTGGATATAGCGGACCTCTCTGTTGACGGTTCCTTCTGTACCGGCGCGGCGGCCTTTGTCGTACTTTTTACCAACGGCGTCAATCTCTGGCTGGCAATGCTGGCAGCGGTGCTGGTGGGTATGATTGCGGGACTTGCTACCGGCCTGCTCCATACTTTTTGCGGGATACCGGCGATTCTGTCGGGAATTTTAACGCAGCTGGGGCTTTACTCCATCAATCTGGCGATTATGGGAATGAAATCGACGGTTGCGGTCAATATTACGGATACGGCGACGCTGGATAAACTGCTGGTATCTCTGCGGTTCGTGCAGGACGTGGCGAAAGGCGAGCGCCCCCTCTACCGCCACCCGATCTTTGTTGTGGGGATTTTTACGGCGGCGCTGATCGCGGTCCTGTACTGGTTCTTCGGCACGGAGCTGGGCTGCTCTCTCCGCGCTACCGGCTCCAATCCTAATATGGCCCGCGCACAGGGAATCAATACGGACTTTACAAAAGTGCTTGGCCTGATGCTCTCCAACGGTATTGTTGCACTGTCCGGCGCACTGCTGGCCCAGTTCAACAGCGCGAGCGAGATCAATATGGGCCGCGGCGCAATTGTAATCGGTCTGGCGGCGGTTATCATCGGGGAAGTGCTGTTCTCAAAACTGTTCCGCAACTTCGCACTCAACCTGCTGGCGGTTTCTATCGGCGCAATTATTTACTATGTGGTCATCCAGGCGGTGCTGGCGATGGGCATGAACCCCAATTACCTGAAGCTGCTGTCCGCGACTGTGGTGGCTGTGTTCCTGTCGGTGCCGTATTGGAAGGAAAAGTATATGCCGGTCAAAGTCAAAACGGGAGGTTTGCAGGATGCTTGAGATCAAAGAGATTTGGAAGACGTTCAATCCCGGGACGGTCAACGAGAAACAGGCCCTGCGGGGAGTCAGCCTGACCCTGAAAGACGGCGATTTTGTGACGGTCATCGGCGGCAACGGCGCGGGTAAGTCTACGATGCTGAACGCCGTTGCGGGTACGTGGACCGTAGACGCCGGAAGTATTTCCATCGGCGGGACAGACGTGACCCATCTGCCGGAATTTAAGCGGGCAAAATTTATCGGGCGCGTGTTTCAGGACCCCATGCTGGGCACCGCGCCGTCTATGCAGATCGTTGAAAATTTAGCTTTGGCGTCCCGGCGGGGCCAGCGGCGCGGTTTAGGCTGGGGCGTTACGAAAGAGGAAAAGGCGTCTTATCAGAAGATGCTCCGGAATCTGGACTTGGGCCTGGAGAACCGTCTGACCAGCAAAGTGGGGCTTTTATCCGGCGGCCAGCGGCAGGCGCTGACACTGCTGATGGCGTCGCTGCAAAAACCCAAGCTCCTGCTGCTGGATGAACACACCGCCGCTCTGGACCCGAAAACCGCCGCGAAAGTGCTGGAGCTTTCAGACAGAATCGTTGAGGAAAACCATCTGACAACGATGATGGTCACACACAACATGAAAGACGCGATTGTCCACGGAAACCGGTTGATTATGCTGTATAACGGCAGGATTGTGATTGACGTTTCCGGGGAGGAAAAAAAGCGGCTGACAGTGCCGCAGTTACTGGAGCTGTTCAGCAAAGTCAGCGGCTCGGACGAGGCCGACGACAAGCTGCTGCTGTCCTGAACCGGCATGGCGCGCAGAATGGATATTTTCCTGATTGCCGGTGTGCTGCTGGCGGCGGCGGTCTTATATCTCCTGTTCCGTCCCGGAGAGACGGGCGCGTGGGCAGTGGTTACTATCGACGGGCAGGAAACGGCACGCTATCCGCTCAGTCAGGATATCACGGTAACGCTGGGAGACGCGGACTACAATATTTTGATGATCTCCGATCACGCCGCCTCCATTACAGACGCGAACTGCGGCGACCATACCTGCGTTCACACAGGCGCGGTCCGGCGGGACGGCGAGGCTATCGTCTGTCTGCCGCACCGGCTGATCGTCCGCATAGAAGGCGGTGAGACGCCCTCTGTAGACGGTATGGCGGGCTGAGGGGGCGAAATGGACGGTAAACATATCGCGCGTTATGCCCTGCTGACGGCTTTAGCCATGACGCTGGCCTGGTTAGAAAGCCTGATACCTGTCTCGTCCGCTGTGCCGGGCATGAAGCTCGGGCTGACGAATCTGGTCGTTGTTTTTGCGTTGGAACGGATGTCGGTTCGGGACGCTGCCGCCATTTCTTTGGTGCGCGTCCTGCTGGTTTCGCTTACGTCTGGGAACGCTTACAGTTTTGCCTATTCGCTGGCGGGCGCGGCGCTGAGTTTAGCCGTTATGCTGCCGCTGAAAAAAACAGGACGTTTTTCCATAACCGGCATCAGCGTGGCGGGCGGCGTATGCCATAATATCGGTCAGATTCTTGTGGCTATGGCGGTGCTTGGGACAAGCCGCCTCGTCTATTATCTGCCCGCGCTGCTGGTTTCCGGCGCCGCCGCAGGGACCGCGATTGGTATTGTTGGGGGAATCGTCGCGAAACGGGTCAGGCTGGCTTAGCAGCGGCCAGAAATCACACAAAGGAGGGAACCGCTATGGAATGGTGGAAAGACACAATTATTTACCAGATCTATCCCCGCAGCTTCTGCGACTCCAACGGCGACGGCATCGGGGACCTTCCCGGCATCACCAGCCGGCTGGACTATCTGCGGGAATTGGGTGTGGGAGCGATCTGGCTCTGTCCCGTATACCGCTCCCCCAATGTTGACAATGGCTATGATATCAGTGATTACCGGTCCATCAATCCGGAATACGGCACTATGGCCGATATGGACCGCCTGATTTATGAAGCACGGCGGCGCAATATCCGTATCCTGATGGATCTTGTGATCAATCATACATCAATCAAACATCCCTGGTTCCAGAAAAGCCGGGACAGAAACGGTCCTTACGCCAATTATTACTACTGGTCCAAAGGCGACGGCGACGGCGGACTTCCGACTAACTGGGCCGGTTTCTTCAACGGAGACTGCTGGGAATTTGATGTGGAACGCTGTGAGTATTACCTCCATCTTTTCGCGAAAGGACAGGCGGACCTGAATTATCATGACCCGGCGGTTTTAGACGAGATCAAAAAAATCATGCGGTTCTGGCTGGACAAGGGCATTGCCGGATTCCGCTTCAATGCGGTCAACCTTCTCTGGAAAGACAGCCTGGAAAACTCGAAAAAACGTTCCGCCCTTGCCGGACAGGAGTATTATCTTTCCAACAACGGCACGCATAACATCCTCCGCCAGTTCCAGAAGGTTTGGGACGAGTACGACGCCTTTACGGTTGGGGAAGCGGTGTTCGTCACTCCGGCAATGGCCCGGGACCTCTGCGCGCCGGAACGAAAAGAACTGGACCTTGTCTTTTCTTCCGAACATATGGAGTGCGACCAGCGTTCAGGAAACAAATGGCTCAAGAAAAAATTTCGTCCCAAGCTCTTTTTTGACAGCATTATCAAATGGCAGCGGGAACTGGACTGGAACGCGCTCTATTTGGAAAATCATGACCAGCCCCGTTCGATTCCCCGTTTCGGCAGCAAGACCTACTGGAAAAAAAGCGGCAAACTGCTGGCGACTCTTCTTCTGACGCTGCGGGGCACACCGTTTATTTACCAGGGGCAGGAGATCGGCATGACCGGCTTTGATTTCAGCAGAATCCAGCAGGTAAACGATGTGGAGAGCCGCAATGTAGACTATATTCTGAAACGGTACCGCGTTCCGAAAAGCATACGCTGGAAAATCGTCTCCCGCACCAGCCGGGACAATGCCCGCACGCCGTTTCAATGGACTTCCGAACGACACGCCGGTTTTACGGACGGGCGTCCTTGGCTGGGCGTGAACCATAACTATCCAAAAGTTAATCTGGAGGATCAGCTTGATGATCCGTCCTCCATATGGAACTGGTACAGAGACCTGTGCGCCCTGCGGAAAAGCAGCGATATCCTGCGCCGGGGAGACTTTTTTCCGCTGGAGGCCACGGAACAGGTTTTTGCGTACCGCCGGGACCTGTACGGACAGGAACTGACGATTGCACTGAATTTCAGCGACAGCCCCGCCCGGACCGCCTGCCGCGGAAAACTGGTAAAATCAAACTGCAAACGGCAGCAGTTTGACGGGAAATTACAGCCTTGGGAAGCCGTGATTCTGGATTCCACGGAGGAAGGAGGTATGCCGTGACAGTACCGGACTATGAACTGATCCGCTCCGCCCGCCGGACAGTCGCACTGGAAGTAACGCCCGACTGCCGGGTATTGGTCCGTGCGCCGCTGCGCCTGAGCAAAAAGCAGATCGACGGGTTTGTGGAAAAACATACCCAGTGGCTGGAGAAGCATCTGGAACGCCAGCAGGTACGGCAGGCCCGTTATCCGGAACCCAGCGAGCAGGAACGGGAGGAATACATACGCCGTGCAAGGGAGGAGCTTCCGGGAAAGATTAGCCATTACAGCGCCGTCATGGGACTGTATCCCACCGGCGTGACTATTACCGGGGCGCGGAAACGTTTTGGCAGCTGCAGCGGCAAAAACCGGATCTGTTTTTCTTGGCGGCTGATGCAGTATCCGGAAGCAGCGGTCGATTATGTGGTGGTCCATGAGCTGGCCCATATCCGTCACAAGGACCACAGCAAAGCGTTTTATGACTGTGTCGCGCAGGTGTTTCCAGACTGGCGGGAACGCCGGGCTTTGCTGAAAGAATAAGACAAAAAGGCGGCGTGACCGTACAATCACGCCGCCTTTTGCTGTACAAAATCTATAGATGTTTTTTGAAACAATTTCTTATTTGATTCGTATTTTGTTTATTGTATTTATAACAATTAATCAACACCTCCAAGATAAAAAATTCTATCAGGAAGGTGTTGATTTCAATGGTGACCCGTCGGGGATTCGAACCCCGGACCCACTGCTTAAAAGGCAGTTGCTCTGCCGACTGAGCTAACGAGTCAAATGGCTGGGATGGCTGGACTCGAACCAGCGGATGCGGGAGTCAAAGTCCCGTGCCTTACCACTTGGCGACACCCCAACGTCTGTTCCCGCGCTGGCCGCTGGGTGGGAGGTGAAAGAAGCAAGGGACCGGGATCACTCCCAATCCCTTGCTCTCTGGGGTGGGTAAAGGGACTCGAACCCTCGACACCCGGAACCACAATCCGGTGCTC
>CAMWQV010000127.1 GCA_947176425.1 uncultured Clostridia bacterium | reverse complement strand
CATGAAAACTCATCAAAAACTTATTAGCGCAGTTGCGGCAACGTTCATGCTGGCGAACACGGCAAACGCGGCGGAGTTCACGGACGCGGACATAATTCAACACGCAGATGCAGTGACGGCGCTGGCGGAGGCGGGAATCATCAGCGGGAGGCCGGACGGAAGTTTCGATCCCCGGGGAACGACACAGCGGGCAGAGATAGCAAAGATGCTGTCCCTGCTGGTTGACCCGAAGCCGGGGAACATCCCGCCCAGCGGCTTTACGGACACAGCGGGCAACTGGGCGGAGCGGTATATTGACCACTGTTACAGTCTGGGCATCGTGACGGGCCGGGGGGACGGGACGTTCGACCCCGACGGCGCGGTGACGGGCACGGAAGCGGCGAAAATGCTGCTGACGGCGTCGGGGTACGGCGATTTCACGGGCGCGGACTGGGAGGAGCGGGTCAACAAGGCGGCGGCGGAAGCGGGGCTGTATACGGACTTCCCCGCCGACCCGTCGGAACCGCTGAGCCGTGACAACGCGGCGGTGCTGCTGTATAACGCACTGCTGTGGAAAGAGGAGAGCATGGAGTTTCCCGGCGACCCGACCGGCATCGCGGTCCTGCCAGACGGCGCGCTGCTGATTACGGACACATTCCAGCGGGTGGTGTACCGTCTGGCGTCTGGGGAACTGGCCATTTACGCAGGCGCGGTCACGGACGCGGCGGATGTCAACGGCCAGCCTTTGGGGGGCTATTACGACGCCGGAGCGGAAGAAAGCCTGTTCAAACGTCCCTGGGCCGCCGCGCCTTTTTTAGACGGCTGGGCGGTATCGGACGCGGAAAATAACGTGGTCCGCCTCATCCGGGACGGGAAAGTCATGACGGTCAATCCGACGGTGACGGACGGGGCAGTAAAAACGCTGGCCTATCCCACCGGTCTGGCCGCCGCGGAGGACGGAAGTCTTTATGTTTCCGACACCCACAACGGGCTGATCCGCCGCATCAGTCCGGACGGGGAGATGACCACGGCCGCAAAGGGCCTGCGGGACCCCATGGGACTGTGCTGGCGGGACGGGATTCTGTACATCGCGGAGACCGGCGGCAACCGGATTATGAAACTGGAAAACGGCAGACTGTCTGTCGCCGCGGGCAGCGGGGAGGACGGCTGGCTGGACGGCAAAACGTCGGAAGCGCAGTTCTCAGGCCCCAAAGCAGTGGCCGCCGCGGAAGACGGTACGCTCTACGTGTCCGATACCGGCAGCAGCGCGGTTCGTGTCATAAAAGGCGGGCAGGTCTCAACAGCCGCTGTCCGTGATATCGCGGACCAGGAACTCAATTTGCTGGTTTCGCCTGTAGGTTTGGTTCTGGAAGGACAGCGGCTGTATGTCTGCGACGAGTTCGCCGGGAAACTGCTTGTTTTGACTGTGGAGTAAACAGTAAGAGGGAGAACATGAAAAAGAAGTATAAAACGATCATAGCGGCCTTTCTGTCAGCGGGTATTTTGACGCTGCTGGCAGGAATCGGCCTGCTGGACACAGCGGACAGCACAGTATCTGACGCGCTGTATCAGACCCGCAGCGCGTCGGACGGCGACATTGTGCTGGTTGGGATTGACGACCGGGCTATAGACGAATTGGGGCCGTATGGACAGTGGACGCGGGATATTATCGCCATGACGCTGGACGCGCTCAACGAATCGGAGGACTGCCGTCCGGCGGCAATCGGCATCGACGTTTTGTATACAGGGGAGTCAATCCCTGAGCTGGACGAATGGCTTGCGGAGTCGGCAGGCCGGTATGGGAATGTCGTCACCGCCTGCGCGTCGCAGTTCGGGACGGCAATGGCGGAAGGCCCGGACGGAAATTATTATTTAGATGATTTTTCGATTCTGGTCTTTGAGGAGGCATACGAGGCACTGCGGGCCGCAACGACCCAGGGGCATATCAACGCCATGCTGGACCAGGACGGGATTTTGCGGCATCACCTGCTGCGGTACACCGCGCCGGACGGACGGGAAATACCGTCTATGGCCTTGGCTCTGGCGGAAATGTACCGTGCGTATTGGGATATGGACCCGATTGACCTCCCGCCGGCAGACAGCCATAATTTCTGGTATGTGCCGTTCTGCGGCGCGCCGGGGGATTTTGACGAATCAATCTCCGTGGTGGATTTAATCAACGGCGATATTCCGGCGGATTATTTTGCGGGAAAGGTCGTGTTTATCGGTCCGTATGCCACCGGTTTGCAGGACAACTATGTCACGTCCATCGACCATGCGCAGCAGATGTACGGCGTGGAGTATCAGGCCAACGCGGTGCAGGCTCTGCTGTGGGGCGAGTACAAGCGGGAAGTCTCTGACGGATGGCAGTTAGCGGTTTTGTTCGGCCTGCTTCTGCTGGGAATATGGGGCTTTTGGCGCAGAAAAGTTGCGGCAGCCACGGCATTATGGGCAGTATTGGGCGGCGGCTGGGCCGCGCTGTGTCTGGGCCTGTACCGGGCAGGCTGGGTACTGCATATCCTGTGGGTCCCGGCTGGCGTGACCATCTTATACGCAAGCTGTCTTGCGCTGAACTACATCCAGGCAGCGGCGGAACGGCGGCAGGTAACCAGTACATTTAAGCGTTATGTCGCGCCGGAGATCGTGAACGAGCTTCTGAAAGAAGGCACAGAGGCGTTGGAACTGGGCGGTAAATTGACTACAATCGCGGTTTTATTCGTAGATGTACGCGGATTTACAACTATGTCGGAGATGCTGGAACCGCCGCAGGTGGTGGCGATTCTGAACCGGTATCTGACTTTGATCGCGGACTGCATTCTGCGCAACGGCGGCACGCTGGATAAGTTCGTCGGGGACGCGGCGATGGCATTTTGGGGCGCGCCGCTGCCGCAGGAGGACTATATTATGCGGGCATGTCAGGCGGCGGCGGATATGGTAAGCGGTTCGGAGTCGCTGTCGAAAGAGCTGATGGAACAATTCGGACGGACCGTATCTTTCGGAATCGGCGTCCATGTAGGGGAAGCGGTCGTCGGGAATATCGGCTCGCCGCAGCGCATGGACTATACCGCAATCGGGGACACGGTAAATACCTCCGCACGTCTGGAAGCCAACGCCCCGGCCAGTACGATTTATATTTCCCGTGCGGTTGCGGACGCATTGGAGGGCCGGATCCGCACTACGTCTCTTGGAGATACCATTAAGCTGAAGGGAAAGAAAGACGGTTTTGAAATTCTGACCCTGGACGAGATCATCGGGTAAAAAGCAGGCGTTTTGTCTATATTCTACAAAATATCCTCTTGATTTTTTACATGTTCATAATATACAACAATTATTGCCAGACTTTTACATCTAAACACCTTGCGGAAGCGGCGAACTTATGCTATACTTCACACATAGAAAAATAAGAAAAGAATAGAACGGAGGAAAAACAAAACATGAAATTACGTCTCAAACCATGTTTGCTCCTGCTCTGCCTTCTTCTTCTGACCGCCGCTCTGTCAGGATGTTCAGGAGGGGACAAGCGTATCATTCGCATCGGTCACAATCAGGCTACCGACCATCCAACCAATATCGCGCTTCTTGCTTTTGAAGAATTTATCGAAAGCGAACTGGGCGACAAGTACGATGTGGAGGTCTATCCCAGCGAGCTGCTCGGCTCCCAGACGGATATGGTGCAGCTGACGCAGACCGGCGCGATTGATTTCTGTGTTGCCAGCAACTCCATCTTGGAAACTTTTTCCCGAAACTATACCCTCTTTAATCTTCCTTATCTGTTTGTCTCCAGCGAGGCATACCACTCCGCTATGGATGACCCTGCGATTACTGAACCGATCTTTGAATCCACAAAGCAGGCCGGATTTGAGGCGGTGACATGGATTGACGCCGGTACCCGGAATTTTTACACTGTCAGCACGCCTATTGAATCCCCCGCCGATTTGAAGGGCCTGAAAATCCGCGTCCAGCAGTCTCCCACCAACGTCACCATGATGAGCCTGCTGGGCGGCTCCGCCACTCCCATGGGCTTCGGCGAGGTATATACCGCCCTTCAGTCAAAGGTCATTGACGGCGCTGAAAACAACGAGCTGGCACTGACCTCCAACGGTCACGGCGACGTATGCAAATTCTACTCCTACGATATGCACCAGATGATTCCTGACATTTTGATCGGCAACTGCGGCTTTCTGGACAGTCTGTCCGAGGAGGAGCGGGCCATTTTCAATGAGGGCTTCAAAATTGTCAACACGGTAGAGCGCGAGGAGTGGGGAAAAGCTGTGGACGCGGCAAAGGAGCGCGCCGCCAACGAGCAAGGCGTCACCTTCCTGTATCCGGAGGTACAGCCCTTCCAGGATATCTGCACCCCCATGCATCAGGAACTCATCGCGTCCAACCCGGACCTCGCTCCCATTTACGAGGGCATACAGTCTTGGAACGCCGCGTATGCGGACTGACAGGGAGGAGAGATATTATGAATAAATTACGCGCCATCCTGACCCGGATATTAAACATCCTGGCGGGTGTCAGTTTCCTGGTTATGGTCACCCTGACCTGCTGGCAGGTATTTACCCGTTACGTCCTCAGCAACCCGTCCTCCTGGTCGGAGGAGCTGGTTTCCTATATGTTCGCGTGGATGAGTCTGCTGGGCGCGTCCATTGTCACCTCAGAGCGCGGACATATGAACATCCCCCTGCTGGTTGACCACGCAGGTCCCGGCCTGCAAAAGCTCCTGCATTGCCTGGGGGAGATTATCGCGTTCCTGTTTTCCCTGGTGATTCTGGTCTTTGGCGGCGTTCAAATCGCCCAGCTGGCTATGGGACAGATGACATCCTCCCTGGGCGTGCCGATTGGTGTATTCTATGTGGTTCTGCCCCTTTGCGGCGTACTGAATATGCTTTTTACCCTGCTGAATATAGCCGAAATTTTATCGAAAAAGGAGGCGGCATAAATGGCGATATCTTCCCTGTTTCTGATTTTAGGGGTTCTGCTGGTTCTGCTGGCTCTGGGCGTGCCCATTGCTTACTCTATCGGCATTGCTGCTCTGACGGCGATTCTCCCTACAATGCCTCTGGACGTGTCCGTGGTTACGGCGGCACAGCGTACCTTTGTAGGTATGAGCAGCTTCAGCCTTACCGCCATTCCCTTTTTTATTCTTGCCGGTAACCTGATGAACCAGGGCGGCATCGCCAAACGGCTGGTTGACTTTGTTATGGCTCTGCTGGGCAAGCTGCCCGGCGCGCTGCTGGTCACCAACAACGGCGCAAACGCACTTTTCGGCGCGATCTCCGGTTCGGCCTCTGCTGCCGCCGCCGCAGTGGGCAGCATGGTCCGGGAAGGCGAGGAGGAGCAGGGATATGATCCCGCCCTGTGCGCCGCGGCGAACGGCGCGTCCGCGCCCTCCGGCCTGCTGATTCCGCCGTCCAACGCGCTGATTACGTACTCCCTGGCTTCCGGCGGCACATCGGTGGCAGCGCTGTTCCTGGGCGGCTATGTGCCCGGACTGCTGTGGGCTGTCTGCTGTATCCTGGTAAGCATCATTCTTGCCAAGCGCAAGGGCTACAAGGGCATTCCCGGATCATTCGACTGGGCCAATTTGGGCCGCGTTACCCTGAAAGCGATTCCGGCGCTGTCTCTGATCGTGGTTGTCATCGGCGGCATTGTGGGCGGCATCTTCACCGCTACGGAAGGTTCTGCGATTGCCGTGGTCTACGCACTGGTTTTGGGTATCTTATACCGTAATATTACCCTGCGCTCCTTCTGGAAAATCGTTGTGGACAGTGCAAAAATGAGCGGTATGGTAGTCTTTCTGATCGGCGTGTCCAACATCCTGGGCTGGGTCATGTCCTTCAACCAGATTCCCCAGGCGGTATCTGCCGCGCTGCTGGGCCTGACCAACAACCAGTTCCTGATCCTTCTGATTATGAATGTAATCCTGCTGGTTGCCGGTACCTTCATGGACGTTACCCCCGCCATTCTGATCTTTACGCCGCTGTTCCTGCCCATTGTGAAGACCTTTGGAATGCACCCGGTCCAGTTTGGCCTGATTCTGGTCTACAATCTCTGCATCGGCAACATTACGCCGCCTGTGGGCAACACCCTGTTCGTTTCCATTAAGGTAGGCAAAACCACTCTCGCGAAAACGATTCCTTATATGCTTTGGTACTATGCGGCAATTTTGATCGGACTGCTGCTGGTAACATATGTATCTGTTCTCAGTATGGGTCTGCCTATACTGGCTGGACTTGTTTAATCTGTATATTCAGCATAAAAAGGCCAAGTCTTTTATTCCGGAAGACTTGGCCTTTTTCACATGCTGAAATTGTTACGCCATATCATCCCGCAGCGCGTCAACAATATTCTCCTTTTAAATCCGACTGACTGCGCAGAGCGCCGCAATCAGGATCACAAAAAATACTTATGTAATAT
>CAMWQV010000126.1 GCA_947176425.1 uncultured Clostridia bacterium | reverse complement strand
ATTCATGTAAAATAAGGCCATCTGGGTAAATATCATCCCATATCTGTATATAATTGCTGTTCATATTTTGAACGATATCCTTATATACAGATTTAAGCTGCGGTAAATCCTGCATAACAGCTAATCTAAAATCCATACTGCTCACCTCATAAGTCCTGATTCGCCGAGCTGTTTTAAAACGGATTATAGCACAACGCCAAATATGAATCAATTCTTTTTACAGGCGAAAGCTGGGAGCCGACAGCATTTATAGTAATTTTTCACTATTGACAAATTCTAATTTCATGCTATAATACGGACTACAATCCAATAAACACTTACAAGAAACGCGACGATGGGGATAAAGCGGTCCGCTTCCTGCTTCAGAGAGCCGGCGGTCGGTGCAAGCCGGTGGATGGATGGCCCGCATACTGGCCCCGGAGCGGTCGTTCTGAACAGCGCGCTTGCTTTCCGCTCTTAGTAGGACGAACGGTGCCCGACCGTTACTTCGGGGAGTGATTTTCTGTCACGGTGAGCGGCCGCACCTCGCGGCAAAAAGAGTGGTACCGCAAGGTCTGTCTGTTTTCAGGACCCTGTCTCTTTCAGTCGAAGAGATGGGGGCCTTTTTCTTTCCCCTTACGCAGCGCCTGTGTCCATATTCGCTTTCCTGTGCAGAGCCAGTACTTTTCTTATCTCTAGGAGGTTATTATCATGATGGACGCAAGCAAGTACAGCGCCGGTTACTTCCCCGCACCCGGTTCCCACCTCAAATGGGTCCAAAAGGATCACGTCGAAAAAGCTCCCGCCTGGTGCAGCGTTGACCTGCGCGACGGCAATCAGAGCCTGGTGATTCCTATGAGCCTTGAGGAAAAGCTCGAATTTTACCGGCTGCTTTTGAAGATCGGTTTTAAGGAGATCGAAGTCGGCTTCCCCGCCGCGTCGGAAACCGAATATGAATTTCTGCGCGCCCTGATCGACCGCAATATGATTCCGCAGGATGTCACCGTTCAAGTACTTGCCCAGTGCCGGGAACATATTATCCGCAAAACCTTTGAAGCCTGTAAGGGCGCACCCAGCGCAATTATTCATATCTATAATTCCGTCAGCCAGGCACAGCGGGAACAGGTCTTCCGCAAATCCAAAGAAGAGATTAAACAGATCGCTGTTGACGGCGCAAAGTTAATCAAAAAACTCGCCGCTGAATACGAAGGGAATTTCCGCTTTGAATATTCTCCGGAAAGCTTTACCGGTACGGAGCCGGAGTACGCGCTGGAAGTCTGCAACGCGGTGCTTGATGTGCTGGAACCCTCCGTGGACAATAATGTGATCATCAATCTGCCTGTTACCGTCGAAATGAGTATGCCGCATATCTACGCCAGTCAGATCGAGTATATGTGCGAAAATCTCAAATACCGCGAATTTATTACCGTCTCCCTCCATCCCCACAACGACCGCGGCACTGGCGTCGCTGACACCGAACTTGCCCTTCTTGCCGGAGCGGACCGTGTGGAAGGCACGCTGTTCGGCAACGGCGAGCGGACTGGTAATGTCGATATTATTACCCTCGCTATGAATATGTACTCTCACGGCGTTGACCCTCATCTGGACTTTTCCGATATGCCCGCCATTGCGAAAGTCTATGAAAAATGCACCCGGATGCACGTCTATGAACGAACCCCCTATGCCGGTGCGCTGGTATTCGCCGCTTTCTCCGGAAGCCATCAGGACGCAATCGCAAAGGGTATGAAATGGCGCGAGGAACAGCAGCTCCACCGCTGGACCGTCCCCTATATCCCTATTGATCCCAGAGACATCAACCGCACCTATGACGCCGATGTGATCCGTGTCAATTCTCAAAGCGGCAAGGGCGGAATCGGATATCTGCTGGAACAGAATTACGGCTACAATCTCCCGCCGAAAATGCGCGAGCATCTCAGTTATCTGTGCAAAAGCGTGTCCGACCACGAACACAGAGAACTGAAAGTCAGCGATGTATGGGATATCTTCCGGGAACACTATATGAACCATGATTCCCCCGTCTCCATCGCCGATATGCACTTTTCCCATAAGGCCGGAGAAAGCAGGGCCGAGATCGTCTTCTCAAAAGACGGTGTGCAGGCAACTTTGCAGGCCGCCGGAAACGGTGCGCTGGACGCCATCAGCAATGCGCTGAAATCTTACACCGGCGCATCTTATAAACTTCGCGTTTACACCGAACACAGCCTGCAAAGCCAAAGCTCCGGCAGTACCGCCGCCGCTTATATTGGTCTGGAGAAGGACAACGGCGAAATGTGCTGGGGTGTCGGAACTGATACCGATATCATCCGCGCCAGCGCCCATGCCCTGCTCAGCGCTTACAATAATATGGTCTCTGAAAATTGATATGATTTGCAGAATAGGAGCATAAAACAAATGGGAATGACTATGACTCAAAAGATTCTTGCCGCACATGCGGGCTTGGATCATGTAGAAGCCGGACAGCTCATCAGTGCAAAACTGGACGTTGTCTTAGGCAACGATATCACGACGCCTGTCGCGATTAATGAATTTAAAAAAGCCGGTTTTACCGATGTCTTCGATAAAGACAGAATTGCTGTGGTGCTGGATCATTTTGTCCCGAATAAGGACATCAAGGCCGCCGAACAGTCGAAACAGTGCAGGGACTTTGCCTGTGAACACTGCGTCAGCCATTTTTATGACGTAGGAAAAATGGGAATTGAACACGCGCTTCTGCCGGAACAGGGCGTTGTGTGCGCCGGAGACTGCATCATCGGCGCGGACAGCCATACCTGTACTTATGGCGCACTGGGCGCATTCTCTACCGGCGTCGGCAGCACCGATATGGCCGCCGGCATGGCTACCGGGACCGCCTGGTTCAAGGTCCCCTCCGCAATCCGTTTTGAACTGACCGGAGAACTGCCGGAAACTTGCAGCGGCAAGGACGTGATCCTGTCTATTATCGGGCAGATCGGCGTGGACGGCGCGCTTTACCGCAGTATGGAATTTACCGGCCCCGGCGTGGCCTCCCTCTCCATGGACGACCGGCTGTGCATCTGCAATATGGCAATTGAAGCCGGTGCGAAAAACGGTATCTTCCCTGTCGATCAGCGCACAATAGAGTACATGGAAGGCCGCTGTGAACGGAAACCTGTTGTCTATGAGGCGGACCCGGACGCTGTATATGAACAGACGATCTCTATTGACCTCTCCCAGATTGTCCCGACTGTCAGCTGTCCCCATCTGCCGGAAAATACCCACCCCGCGAAAGAACTCCATGATATCAAGATCGATCAGGTTGTGATCGGAAGCTGCACCAATGGCCGTATGGAAGATATGGAAACCGCCTACCGTACCTTAAACGGCAAAAAAATCGCGCCCGGCATCCGCTGCATCATCATCCCCGCCACCATGCAGATCATGCGGGAATGTATTGAGCGCGGCTATGTCACCGCATTTATTGACGCGGGCGCGGTGGTGTCAACGCCTACCTGCGGCCCCTGTCTGGGCGGCTATATGGGCATACTGGCTGCCGGAGAACGGTGCATCGCCACCACGAACCGCAATTTTGTAGGGCGTATGGGCCATGTAGACAGCGAGGTCTATCTTGCCAGCCCCGCTACCGCCGCCGCCAGTGCGCTGACCGGTCATATTACGGAACCAGAGGAGGTTTGAGATGATGAAAACACAAGGCCATGTGTTCAAATACCCCGATAATGTAGATACCGACGTCATTATCCCCGCCCGGTATCTCAACACCCCAAACGCGGACGAACTCGCCCAGCATTGTATGGAGGATATCGACACGGATTTTGTCAAGAAAGTCCAGCCCGGTGATATTATGGTCGCCGGTTGGAACTTCGGCTGCGGTTCCTCTCGCGAACACGCCCCCCTGGTCATCAAAACCTGCCGCACCGGATGCGTGATTGCCAAAAGCTTCGCCCGTATCTTCTACCGCAACGCTATCAACATCGGCCTGCCCATTCTTGAGTGTGAACAGGCCGCCGAAGAAATTTCCGCCGGTGATGAGGTTACTGTGGATTTTGATACCGGCACAATCTCTAATCTGACTACCGGTAAAACCTATCAGGCCCAGCCGTTCCCGCCGTTTATCCAGAACATTATTGCTAAAGGCGGACTGTTGGCATCACTGAAAGAGGGGTAAGCACGATGGAAAAAACAATTGCGGTCATCCGCGGCGACGGAATCGGTCCGGAAATCGTCAATGAGGCTGTGAATATCTTAGACATTATTGCCAATCTGTATGGGCATACTTTCCATTATGTGGATGTGGAAATGGGCGGCTGCGCTTATGACAAATACGGCGACGCGCTGCCCCAGGAAATGCTGGAAAAATGCCTGAACAGTGACAGCGTTCTGCTGGGCGCGGTGGGCGGCAGTAAGTGGAACGACCTGCCCGCGGCAAAACGTCCCGAAAAAAGCCTGCTGAAGCTGCGGGCCAGCATGAACGTATTCAGCAACAACCGTCCGGCAAAAATCTGGCCCCAGCTGGCCTCAGCTTCTCCGCTGAAACCGGAAATTGTAGAAAAAGGCATTGATTTTATTATCGTCCGGGAACTGACCGGCGGCATTTACTTCGGCGAGCATAAAACCGAAACCGTTAATGGCGAGAAAGTTTCTGTTGACAATATGCGCTACTCCGAAAGCGAGATCGAACGAATCGGCAGAATCGGTTTTGAGACCGCCCGGAAACGGAATAAAAAACTGTGTTCCGTGGAAAAAAGCAACGTGCTTGATTGCAGCCAGCTGTGGAAAGCCGTTATGCACCGTCTGGCGGCGGAATACCCGGATGTCGAGCTGTCCGATATGCTGGTGGACAACTGCGCGATGCAGATTGTCAAAAATCCGGCGCAGTTCGATGTCATTGTAACAGAAAATATGTTCGGAGATATCCTCTCCGATGAAGCCTCCATGATTACCGGCTCTATCGGCATGATTCCCTCTTCCAGCCTCGGCAGTACCTCCCGCGGCCTTTATGAGCCGATCCACGGTTCCGCTCCTGATATCGCGGGGAAAAATATCGCAAATCCTATCGGCACTATTCTTTCCGCCGCTATGATGCTGCGCTACAGCTTTGATCTTGCGGAGGAGGCTGCCTGTATTGAAAACGCTGTGTCCGCGGTTCTGAACCAGGGATACCGTACCGCCGATATCATGGACGCGGACGGCAAACTGACCGGCTGCAAGGAAATGGGCAGCCTGATTGCCAAGCACCTTACGAAAGGATGATCTATTTTGATATTGTCAGGAGCTGACATCGTTGTCAGAACATTGATCGAACAGGGCTGTGAGGTTGTTTTCGGCTACCCCGGCGGTCAGATTATTAACGTCTATGACTCCCTCTATAAATACCAGGATGAACTCCGCCATATCCTGACCGCGCACGAGCAGGGTGCGACCCACGCCGCCGACGGCTACGCCCGTGCGACCGGTAAAGTGGGCGTGGTAATCGCTACCTCCGGACCCGGCGCGACCAACCTCGTCACTGGCATCGCCCCCGCTTTTCTGGATTCCGTCCCCATGGTGGCAATCACCGGCAACGTCCCTACCTATCAAATCGGTACGGACAGTTTTCAGGAGATCGATATTACCGGTATTACCCTGCCCATCACCAAGCATAACTATTTTGTCGGTTCCGTTGAAACGCTGGCTGATACGATCCGTGAAGCGTTCCGGCTGGCAATGTCCGGACGGCCCGGACCTGTACTGATTGACATCCCTAAAGATATCCAAACAGCAAAATGTGATTATGAACCGCGCCTGCCGGTCACGCCGGACCCCAGCCATCCCGCTAAAGATGTCCGCATTCAGGAGGCGGCCCAGTGCATCAACAACGCCCAGCGGCCTTTCCTCTACTTCGGCGGCGGCCTAGTGAACGGCGGCGCACAGAAAGAACTGCTGGAACTGGCTGAAAGAATCGACGCTCCCATCGGCTGTTCTCTTATGGGAATCTCCGCTATCCCCACCAATCACCCCCGTTTTCTCGGTATGCAGGGAATGCACGGTCACTATGCTTCCTCTATGGCAATGCACCATGCGGACTGCATTATTGCCCTGGGCGCACGCTTCAACGACCGTGTCACCGGAAACCGGGAAAAATTTCCCGTCAATACAAAGATTGTCCATATTGACGTGGACGGTTCGGAACTGAGCAAGACCGTCAGCGCGACACACGGCCTGCGGGGAGATATCAAGCTGACGCTGCAAAAACTGCTGCCCCTGATTCGTCCGACCAGACGCCCCCAATGGCAGAAGGAAGTGACCGCGTTCAGGAATCATGAGGCGCGGGAGAGCGTTTCTGATTCCAGCCTGACCCCAAAAAACGCGATTCTGACACTGAACCGGCATCTCAGCGAAAATACGCCGGTTGCTACCGATGTGGGACAGCATCAGATGTGGGCCGCCCAAAACCTCATCTTCCGCCGCAGC
>CAMWQV010000125.1 GCA_947176425.1 uncultured Clostridia bacterium | reverse complement strand
TCCCATTTACATACCCTCTTACGCAGATGGTAAATAGTTGAATACAGGTTCTCATTTTTCCAGAAGCGAGCCGGTTCTTCTGTTCTTCGTTCAAAAAATGTTCAGGATGTAGTTTGTATCCCTGCCGCATGAACTGCAGGCAGGCGTTTTGGCTTGGACGCCATCCGCGTACAACGGACGGACAATTCTTATAATACCACGTAAGCCACGACGCCAGATAGAATCCATTAGGAGCAAATCTGACGTATGGTCCAATTATCTCCGGAAATCCCCACAAATAGATTAGTTCAGATGTATCTGCGGACATATTCAAGAGCTTGGATATGAATGCGTCGTATTCTTCTATGGGCAGTTCTCCGCCGGTTCCTTTGTTGTACCAGGGGTCCAGCATGGTACAGTTTACCTTGATTTCAGCGGACTTCAGCAAATTGAACGATTCTGATACATCCATCGGCGGCAGTATAACTATGCCGTCCGTCTCTAATGCACGGTGGATTGATTCTTGAGTATTCATGATAATCTCCATCGTATTGAAAATTTTTACCGAATGAAAAAGAAGTCCCGCTGCGCTGCAAGCCGCCATCTCACAAACCGGTGAAATGAACCAAGACCTTTGCTTACGGGACTGTTGGCGGCTCCTGCAGGGCTCGAACCTGCGACCCACCGGTTAACAGCCGGTTGCTCTGCCAACTGAGCTAAGGAGCCATATGTCCCGCCGCAGAAGCTCCGCAGCAGGAATTTTTGTTTGAGGGCCGGCAGCAGCAGAATCACTCTCATGCCGGCTGCGGAGTTACTGCCGCAGGTTCCTTCTCATCGTCAGACGCCTTCAGGCACGCCTCCAGTCCGTCGATGACTGACATGATGTGGTATTTCAGGACGAAGATGACGTTGGATTCGACAATCCACTTGTCTTTCGTTTTCCGGAGCAGGGGAAGATTGTAGTCCCGCGTTTCCTGAATATACTGCCTGATTTTCGGTGTGGAGAAAACTCCAGCCATCGTGGACACGTTATCGCAGCGGTCCAGGAGCTTTACGATGGATGAGATTCTGTTTTCGCTGATTTCTCTGTAGTATATATCCAGAGGGTCGCCCTTGATGTGTGTCAGCCGCCGGACGGCCTCTTTTGTTACCGGTGAGACGGGCAGATCCTGTACCTTCACTCCGCAGTCTTCAGGGACATCGTGAAGGATTGCAGTGGCAATGATCTCGTCTTCCTTGAGTCCCAGAGCAAGCGCATGACAGGCGATGGAGAGGGGATGGATGATATACGGTTCTCCGCTTTTTCTCATCTGGTTCTTATGAGCATCCCGTGCGAAGGACAGCGCTGCGGGTGTATCCTTCCACTCCAGAGCCATTGAATATCCCTTCAGATAGGTGTACATTTTGGTTGAATCGAAATGTGCAGACATGGCAATACTCCTTTCCAAAATTGGTTTACCTACGAGATTTTTGAAATGGTACACTCTCGGGGACTTGAACCCAGGACCGTCCGCTTATGAGGCGGCTGCTCTGACCAACTGAGCTAAGAGTGCATGTTGTTTATGGTTGGTTATTCTGCGGCAAGCAGGATCTGACACTGGCTGCTTTCAAGGAATTTTTTGTAATTTTGAGCCTGTTCTGCCGTTATTTTTGAAACAGCGGGGGAGTCGTCCAGCAATATATGCTGCCGTATGGAACCGCAATACAAAGCGTTCATCATCGATCTGGAACTGCTCAGAGTTTTGCTGGATACAGGGAGCGAATAGGGAGAACGTTCAGGAAACATTTTGTCTTCCTCCATAAAATGCAAAAAATATTTTACAAATATATCAAAATTATCGAAAAAGGTATTGCACTTTTGTCAAAAATGCGCTAGAATCTTCTTTATCTTAACTGAAGGAGAATATTACATGGACGAAGAGGTAAAAGAAGTAAAAACCAGACGGCCCCGCCGCACTAGGGAACAGCGTTTGTCTGCATTGGATGAAAAAATTGACGCGCTGAAAGAAGAACGGGATGCAAAGATTGCAAAGCATAAAGCGGTTTTTGACCAAAAGGCGGGGGAGATTACCGATGCCTACGCCGCTAAAATTGCCGCTGTCGAGGAACAAAAAACCAAGCTGCAGTGGCCCGATCAAATTCAAAGTCTGCTCAAACGCATTCCTAAGGACATGAGTCCGGAGGAAGTTGCAAAAAGATTAGGGCTTCAGCTCGAAAATGATGAGGAAACAGACTCTGAGGATAACGGTGACGGCGAATGTGAACCTGATGAAAACAGAGAGGAATGATCCAGTGAATTACCCCAACCAACGCCTGTGGTCTTCGACCCCATCCTTTTGGATGGAGCTTCCAACGCACGAAACGAAGGAGGAGTTAGGCGCATTCACGGCGCTCTATCCCAGAGGGATTACTTTTACACAGCAGCAGCGGGGTTTTGTTTTTTGATAGAATCATTTGCGTCTGTTGGAGGGCGATTCATCCCCACCCTAAAGGATGGGGTCTTCTCGCCCAAACAGATAAAATGCGTCTCGTTTTAGCGGGGCGCATTCTATTTATTGAGCCACAGGCACAAACAGGAGAGATGATATCAGTCCTTGCGGACATACTCAAATCTATGCTTTTGCGTTGCTTCCGGATATTTTTCGTGATCGACTTCAGACAAGAACATATCCAAGGGCCTAGCATACATCTTATGTTCGCCGTACAGTGCCTGATAGATGACGAGTTTTTCTCCAGTTTCCGTGTGTTCAGCAACGGATTTTACGGCGTACAGATTGCCCTTGAAATGCTTATATACGCCAGGAACGTTCACTTCTCTTTCCATTTTTGGATTCTCCCTTTACAAATTAGTGTTATTGAATCCGGCTGTTACGGGAGGCCCTGTGGTGGACCTGCCTGATTTCCACAAAACGGGGGTTAGAACGGCAGCTTCTCAAAAGAAGTGTTGTATTGACTAACCGGAATATCAACGCTGTGCTGCTGCTGAAAGGAACTTCTTTCCCGAATCAGTTCTGCAGGCTGCGATACTGGGCGATAGATACCCTTTTTGAGTTTTCCGGACACTTGAATGCGTTTCTTTGTCATAATTACATCTCCTAAGCGAAAACTGGCAGCCGTATCAGGACTCGAACCTGAAACCTTCCGGGTCAAAGCCGGACGTTCTGCCTGTTGAACTATACGGCTATTTTTACGATTCGCTGCATCCGTGCAGATCCACATGAAGGCTGATACTGCGATCACTCAACAGATTTTCAAAATGCTCAAAGTCCAAAGGCTTTTGGTAAGCATCGTTGGTCCGCACGGAATCTACGATACGTTGTCCGCAACGGATGCGTTCTTGCAGTTTTTGCTGCTTTCTTACCCAGTTCCAGTGCATGAGGCAGCCGGGAAGAGTCGCCAATACGATGCAGAAAAGAAATCCGGCGCCAATCATTATACCGAGAAGCAAAAACATCACTCCCTTGAGTCCGAAAGACAAATTTTAGGTCGGTGTTCAATGAAATGATGCTCCTGACCGGACTCGAACCGGTATCAAGTATCTCCGCAGCATACTGCGTGATTTAGCTCACCCGCTCTGCGGGCTGCTCTCCCGATTGAGCTACAGGAGCGAATTTGTCTGCAAGGATAGGACTTGGACCGGCGGCTTTCAGACTATGATTCTGGCGAGCTGCCAGATGATTTTTGTCCGGCAAAATCACAGATCATTTTCCGCAGGCAGTCGTTTGTATGGGGTATATCAGGAAGCTGATCCAGCTCACACTTGAGGTAAATGCGGTCGCCTGCTAAATCAAAAATGTCACTCCGGTACTGCACCACACGGGAAATTGCGTCGAAGTTGACATCAACAACCACCGTTTGGTATTCGTTGAAATAGATTCCCTGGATAAGCTGCTCCTTGATATAGCTGCGCAGCCGGTCGATGCGGTCGATATCCACATAATATTTTTTATCCTCCCGCAGCAGGTTCACGATGACAGTCTCCGCGTCAATAACCAAGCTTCCTTTTTGTTTTTCTTTACTGTGCTGAGCAGGGGAATCGGAAGAGGGTGTGCAGTTGAGGGCAATATGAGGGCCGCACAAATCGTTGATGGGGGCCTTCAGCCCCGTATTAGGGGACAGATTTGCCCGAACATGGCGATGCACACCATAAAAAGATGTTTTTCCATTCGTTTGAAAACTGCCTCTCCGCAGTGCCATACGGCATTACCTCCAAAAACGAATTTGATTGCGGGGGCAGGACTCGAACCTGCGGCCTCCAGACTATGATTCTGGCGAGCTGCCAGCTGCTCTACCCCGCAATATTAGAATAATTGACCGCCAACGGTTTGCTGGCCGTGCCGCCGTACCCTATCTGCTAAAACGCAGCTCCAGGCAAAAGACGGATGGAAGGCGCATTCTTCGCGACCGTCTTCTCCGATTCCGCCAAACCGGTTATGCCGTACTGATCCGCCTGATTTTAGCCCTGCGTCGGGCGCTCAGGGAGGGATTTTGAAGGTGAGGGAACCTTCTGATCAGTACACAGCGTTTCACTCCGGACTTCTCCAGAGTAAGATTGCTGCCATGCCAGCGATAGGGAATGGGCTGCGCCGGCATTCCGCCAGCGGTCAATTATGGAGGGCAAGGTTGGATTTGAACCAACGATGTTTCTCGTATAGCAGGCTTCTCTTGAACCGCTTCCTTCGTCCGCGTGGATACTTGCCCATAAAAATAGGTGCAGGGGCAGGACTCGAACCTGCGACCGTCCAGATCATGAGTCTGGTGAGCCAGCCAACTGCTCAGCCCTGCAATATATCAGGAGGATGACAGACTATTACAAACACGCCGCCTGTCGGGGCGATATAGAGATTGGGAAACCCGTTTTTTCTCCCGCAGTTGTCCTGCGTCATTAGCCCAGCCTTTCGGCTTGATGGTTTGGTTTTGCGATACTCGCGGGCGGCAAGCGTCCTTCGAGACATCAAAGGTCCCGTCCGACGCACATCAAAGAGTATCAACCCAATGAATTATTGCTGAAAATAACGGATGTTTTGACTCTACGACACTTTCGAGCAATTCATTTGCTGAGATTTTTCATACCGCTCTTTTGCGAACGAAATGAAATCATTATTGATTTCAAACCCGATACAGTTTCGTCCAAGCCGTTCGCTTACGATCCATGTTGTTCCTGTTCCGAGGAACGGATCAAATACGATTCCATTGGCAGGGCTGCCGCACAACACAATTTGCTCGATCAGCTTTTCCGGAAATGAAGCTGTATGAGGTCCGCTGAGAGGCTGCGTATTGATTGCCCATACATCGCCGGGGTTCTTCGGCTTCCCATTTGTGCCGGGTATCTTTATGGCGTCGAGATTGTAGAAATACTTCCTGTGCAGCACAAAATGGAATACGTGTTCGTAGGTGTTATTAAGTCTGTCTGTAACACTTGCGGGAATTCTGTTTGGCTTTTGCCAGATGATATCATTCCGCAGAATCCAGCCTCGGTCCTGCATCTCGATTGCGAAGCGAGACGGGATCAGCAGAAGCTGTTTGTTTTGGTAAAGTTTCCCGTTTTGCTTTATTTTGGGCTGCAGGGGAGTGGTTGTAAAGTATTTTTCTTTTCGATCCTTTTGAGTCTGAGTAGTATTGCCGTCCTCATCGACGTATTTTTTCCATGCACCGGCCCCAGACCCGAAATAGGTATCGCCCAGGTTGATAAAAACATTTGCCGTTGGTTTCAGGTAGGGTTTCAGTTCATCAAAGAAATCCGCAAGACGAGATATATATGTCTCCGGAGTTTCCTCTGACCCTATTTCGCCCTCTCCATTATACACGCGCTTTGCCCAATATGGCGGAGATGTAACGAGCAGATCAATGGATTCAGGTTCAATTTGCTTAATCAGTTCCAGCGTGTCTCCATTCATAATAATGTGCTGCATTTCTATACCGTTAACCTTCCTATGAATTATGAATGTGGTTGCGGGAGCAGGACTCGAACCTGCGATTTCCAGAATATGAGTCTGGCGAGATGCCGCTTCTCTATCCCGCAATATATTTTTGGGAGTACGGCAAACTTCGTTACTACAATTCACTCCTGCGTTTTCTTTCGCACCCAGTTTGTATCGTAATACATTGGCTGGGATTTGCCGTATTCGTTCAGGAATCTTTCGGAAGTCCTCCAGAATGACTTTTTGACCGATTCATTTGGATGATAAGTTCTGAGCGCTTGGCGTCGCGCCGCCCGAAAGTCTTATCAGCAGCTGCTTCCTGAATGAATCAGACTTGTACCTTTGGAAAAGACCTCAGTGTTGCGGGAGCAGGATTTGAACCTGCGATTTCCAGAGTATGAGCCTGACAAGATGTCGTTCATCTATCCCGCAATATATTTTCTGATACAAAGATCGGCAGACAATTTACAAAATGCGCCGCCTGCCGGGGCAAACATATCCGGAACTCAGCGCAGGGCCAACGACGCAGAAT
>CAMWQV010000124.1 GCA_947176425.1 uncultured Clostridia bacterium | reverse complement strand
AAGGTGCTGAAAAAACAGCGGCTGTCTCCCCCAAAAGGTGACAGCCGCTGCTGATTTATGACCCGGCTTCCTCTACACCATAAGCCACCAGATTCCGGCCAGCTTTTACGGACAAACCGCAGCAATGATAGAATACAATACCATTGGATTCGGCATAATATTCATGGAGAACATTGCCATAAAAATCTTCTGTGCGACCCAGCAGCTGACCCCGCATTACCCTGTCGTCAGGTTTTACATAGCAGTACCAGACGCCGTCTTCTGCCGCTTCCAAGTAAATGCTTTTAATAAAAACATGCTTTTCCACTGTGGGCTGTCCATTGTAAGGATAGCAGCCCAAGTGCCGCAGCAACAGCCGCAGGTCTTTCTGGTAGTCTCCAATCCATGTTTCCTCGCAGAAACCGCTGTGTCCTCGCTCCAAAAGAATGGAAGGAATTCCCATCGTATAGGCGGCATAGCTATATTCTCCGGTTTTAGCCATAGACTGAATCAGATAGGGAATATCCAACGCTTTCGCTGCGCTCAAAGCCTCCTCACGAACCTTTTCCCACTTTGGGAAAAACAGGCAAGGCGTCAGCGGCTCCTGCTGGGATCCGGAATGCAGATCAACAATAAAGTCCACATGCGGAAAAATCTGTTTCACAAAATAATCGGCAACTTTTTGGGAAACCGTGCCGTCCGGCGCACCGGGATAATTGGTGTTCAGATTGCCGCCGTCTTCCGCAACAAGGCAGTCGGTTCTGGCCCAGAAACCACTGGTATTAACGCAGTGAACCATCAGGATATTTCCTGTCACCTGCGCCGGGTCCAGTTCCTTTGCGGTACGGATTACCGCGGGAATGCCGGGATACTCACCAGCATGTATTCCAGCAGTAATCAAAACAGTCTTTCCAGGTTTGGCTCCGCAAATAATCGTTGAGGGCATTTCGTAACCGCATACAGGCCGCAGTATGGTCTGCTTTTTTTCGCCGGGATGCATGGTATGTCCGCAAATGGTAAACATAGCAGTTCTCCTGTTCTTTTAAGATAAAGTCTGACGCAGCGCTGGGTCAAGGGTTCCCAGCGCCGTATAGGCAAGTGCGTTGCAAATCGCGGCTGCCACATTGCTGCCGCCCTTGCGGCCTATGGCCGCAATACAAGGAATCCCATAGTCCATGCAGAGCTGAAAGATCCGTCGTTTGCTTTCCACCACGTTGACAAATCCTACCGGTACAGCAACCACCAGCGCGGGCCGCAGCCCGTCCTGTATCAGTTTACAAAGTTCCAGCAGTGCCGTTGGTGCGTTCCCAACGGCAAAAACCGCCTCCGGATACTCCTTCGCGGCTTTTTGCATGGCGGATACGGCGCGGGTAGTACCATGAGCCTTCGCGGCCTCCGCAACCTTGCTGTCCGCCATAAAGCAGTACGCCTCGCATGACAGCTGCTTCAAAGCGGCCTTGCTGATTCCGGCCTTTGCCATATTGGTGTCCGTGATTACAGTCCGTCCAGACCGGAGGGCTTCCACGGCCTTCCGCACAGCGCCTGTAGTAAAATGCAGATTCTCTGCATAATCGAAGTCTGCTGTGGTGTGGATGACCCGCTTGACCACAGCTTCCGTTTCCTGCGGCAATACGATTCCGCACGACGCCAACTCCTGCGCGATGATACGCATACTTTCCTGTTCAATCTCTGCCGGAAGTACATATTTGATTTCCTGTTCCATTCAAGTCAACCCCATGATCTGGTAAATTTTTTCCATATCCAGTGCCTGCCGGACGCCCCCAGCCAGCAGGTCAAACTGCTGCTGCTGATAAGCGGCGTGGGAGAGCGGCTGGGCCAGTTCAAGCAGCAGCCCCTTCCGCTGGCAGAGCATCCGCGCCAGTTTTTCTGTCAGCGCTCCGCTGTCAAACAGCCCGTGGAGATACGTCCCCCACACGTTGCCCTGTGCGCAGCCGTCAGGATGCCCATCGTCCAGGACGCAGAAAGGCGCGCCTTTGACCTCAGTCCGTCCCATATGGATCTCATAGCCTGCCAATTCCGCATTCGCCAGAGCGTCCACGGAGACCTTTGCTTTCACCTGCCTGCGATGTTTTTGCCCGATGAAAGTGGTTTCGATTGGCAGCAGTCCCATGCCCCGAACGCTGCCCGGTTTGCCGCATTCCACCCCGTCCGGGTCGTGGAGCGACTCGCCCAGTATTTGATAACCGCCGCACACCCCCAGGACGGGCGTACCTTGACCGGCAAGCTTTTGGATCGCCGCTTCCAATCCGCTTTGCCGCAGCCAGAGAAGATCGTCCACGGTACTTTTGGTGCCCGGCAGGATCACCAGGTCCGGACTGCCCAGGCGGCGGGCTTCGTCTACATACCGCACCCCGATTTGCGGGTGGGACTCCAATGGTGCAAAGTCGGTGAAGTTGGACATGCGGGGCAGGCGCACCACCGCCGCGTCCAGCGGCTTATGTATCCCTTGCCGCTCCAGGCGTGGGGCCAGCGAATCCTCGTCGTCCACGTCCACCGTGAGAAAGGGTACCACGCCCAGCACTGGTTTCCCTGTTTTTTCCTCCAGCATGGCAAGTCCCGGACGTAGGATTTCCAAATCTCCACGGAATTTGTTGACAACCAGGCCCACAATCCGGTCTTGTTCTTCCGGCTGGAGCAGGGCCACCGTGCCATACAGCTGGGCGAAAACGCCGCCCCGGTCGATGTCCCCGACCAGCAGTACGGGAGCGTCTATCTGCTGCGCAAGGCCCATATTCACAATGTCATCCGCCCGAAGATTGATCTCTGCCGGACTGCCTGCTCCCTCTATCACGATCACGTCATTTTCTGCGGCCAAACTATCGTAAGCGGCCAGGATTTCCGGGAAAAGCTGCCTTTTATAGCGGAAATACTCCGCCGCCATCATCTGGCTCCGCACCTCGCCGAGGACAATCACCTGACTGCCCATGTCGCTGCACGGTTTGAGCAGAACGGGATTCATGCGTACATCCGGCTCCATTCCGGCGGCTTGGGCTTGGACAGCCTGGGCGCGGCCAATCTCCAGGCCGTCTAAAGTAACAAAGCTGTTCAGCGCCATATTCTGGCTCTTAAACGGGGCAGTCTGCCAGCCGTCCTGGGAAAAAATGCGGCACAATGCCGCACACAGCAGACTCTTGCCCGCACCGGACATGGTGCCTTGGATCATAATGGATTTTGCGCGGCTCATGGGTTCTCCTCCTTATAGAATGTCTTCCAGCGCGGCGATGAGGCGGCGGTTATCTTCCCGGCCCCGCACTGCCGTGCGGTACCACGTACCGTCCAGCCCCTGGTAGTTCCCGCAGCCGCGCAGGAGAATTCCCCTTTGCCGCAGCGGTTCCAGAATCGGTTTTTCCTGGGCGAACAGCAGATAATTGGCCTCGCCCGGAATCACCTGACAGCCCAGGTGTTCCAATTCTCCCGCCAGCCAGGGGCGTTCCCGCACTGTCAACGCCCGGACGGCCTGCGCATATTCCGTTTCCGCAAGAGCTGCGGTTCCCGCAGCCTGAGCAGCGCCGGATACCGCCCAAGGCTGTCCAGCTGTGCGCATAGCGTCCAGAAAGGCGGTGTCGCCGCACAGGCAGTAACCAAGGCGCAGTCCCGCCATGGCGTACAGCTTGGTAAAAGCTTTCAGAATCAGCAGATGGGGGAATTTCTTCAACTGTCCGGAGAGCGTATGCTGGCCGGGGTCGTCCAGAAAGCTGCCGAAGCATTCGTCCACCACCAGCAGCGAACCGGCTTCCCGGCACCGCGCCAGCACGTCCAGCAGAAGTTTGCGGGGAGACGTGCGGCCTGTGGGGTTGTTGGGTTCGCAGAGGAACACCATATCTATCTCTGGCGTGATCGCCTCCAGGAAATCTTCCTGGAGCAAGAAACCATCCTCTTTCCGCAGCCTGTACCGCTCTGTCCGGCAGGAAACCAGTGTCAACGCCGCTTCATATTCGCCAAAGGTTGGCGCAGTCACCAGTGCCCTCCGGGGACGCGCGGCCAAGACCGCACGGTAAATGAGGTCCGCGGAACCATTGCCGCACAGACACCAGAGGGGGCTGATTCCTTCCGCGCCGGCAATGGCGCGGCGCAGCTGGCGGCACAGGGGATCGGGGTACCGTTCCGCATCCTGCAAGGAACGGATGACAGCCTGCCGTACACCCTCCGGAAGCCCCAGAGGACTGACGTTAGAGGAAAAATCCAAGGGCGGTTTACCATATTTCTGTTCATATCCGGCCCAATCGCCGCCGTGGGTCAGTTTTCCCATGCCATTCTCCTTATTGCAGCCATAAGCATACCGCCGTCCGTATGCTGATCCCCAGAGCCAGCGCCAGCACGCCGGAAGTGTACAGCATCCGGTTTGCCCGCAGGATGTCCTCCGGCTCTACTGGGCGCAGAGGGTCGCCGATGGTGGGCTTCTGGTGTACTGTCCCGAAATAGGACGCGGGTCCCGCCAGCTGTACCCCCAACGCTCCGGCACAGGCGGATTCCGTCTGCGCGGAATTGGGACTGGGATGGTTCCGGCGGTCGCGCCGCCAGATGCGCCAGGCGTTTTTGCCGCTGTTTCCCGTCAGGAACGCCGCCCCAATCCAGGTCAGCGCCGCCAGACGGGAGGGCAGCAGATTGGCCGCGTCGTCCAGCCTTGCCGCCGCACGGCCAAAGTAGAGGAAGCGTTCGTTTTTGTAGCCCACCATGCTGTCCATGGTGTTGATCGATTTGTAGACCAGGGCCAGCGGCGCGCCGCCCAGCAGCATGTAAAACAGCGGAGCCGCTGTGCCGTCAGAGAAATTCTCCGCCACCGTCTCCACAGCCGCCTTTGCAACGCCCTCCGCCGTCAGAGTCTGCGTGTCCCGGCCTACGATGCGGCTGACAGCCCGCCGTGCGGCAGGGAGGTCGTTTTTTGCCAATTCGCTGTAAACCTTCCGGCTTTCCGAGGCCAGCCCTCTGAGTCCCAGCGCCTGCCAGCACCCGATTGTCTGCACCGCAAATCCAGCCGCCGGATGCAGCTGCGCCGCCAGACGGCAGACGCATTCCGAAACCGCCAGTGTTCCCACCGGCAGCACAGCCGCCAGAAGGATGCCGCCCAGCCGTTCACCCCAAGGCGTATCCGGAAGCCGGGCGCGCAGCCAATGCTCCAGGCTGGAAATGGCTTTGCCCATATAGACCACTGGATGGGGCATCCATGCCGGGTCTGCCAGCAGCAGATCCAGTGCAAAGCCGCATAGGATTGCGCCTGTCAGCAGCATTTCGACACTCTCCTTGTATAGCGGACGGTTTCCCGCAGAGTAAGTTTCCTTTCCTGCCGCCAAGGGGAAGTGTTCAGGACAAAACCTCCTCCGTTCGGTCCGTTCCAGGAAAAATAATCCATGACGGGCCGGGCAAACCGTTCCATGACGGCCATCTGTGTACCGCCGTGGGCGACAATTACCAGACGCTCACCGCCTGCGTCCAGTGTCTGGTCCACCAATCGAGCAAACGCCTCACAGGTGCGGCGGCAGAAGTCCGTTTTCTGCTCACCACCGGGAATTTTGCCGAGGCAATTGCCATCGACCCACGCCTGATATTCCGGCAGGCAGGCCATTTCCTGATAATTTTTGCCCTCAAAGATACCAAAATCCATTTCGCGGAAATCATCAATTACTATTGGCTGGGCTGCTGGGAAAAGCGCCCCAGCAGTCTCCCAAGTGCGGCGCAGAGGAGACACATAAACCTTTTGGGGAGAAAACTCAGCGGGGATCAGTTCCGCAAGACCTTTGGCGGACAGGGAAACATCACTGCGGCCCAGATAGCGCTTTTCCGCGTTGTACGATGTCTCGCCGTGGCGCAGAAGATAAATATTCATGTTCTTACCCTTTCAATACCATGGGAAGTCCGCAGAACACCCGCACGACCCGCTCTGCCCGCCGCGCCAGCAGACAGCTGAGTCTTCCCGCAGCCTCCCGTCCGGCCCGTTCTCCGGCATCCACCGGAACCACGCCGCCGCCGACCTCTGTGGCAATAACCACTTCGTATTGGCTGAGTTCGTCCGCCAGAATATCCAGATCACCGCGCTGGACGGCCAATTCCTGTACGTCCCATACGGCGCGGCTTTTCAATTCCGCCTCGCCGCAGCCAAGAAGCTTACATGCATATTCCCGTTTGCCGCTGTAGAGCGGCCCAGTGATAAAGATCATGACAACACCTCCTCAACAAGCTGACAAGCAGTCAGCGCCGCCAGCATCCAAAGCTCCGCCCTTTGCAGGAACCATCCCGCTAAATCCCCGGAGATCCCGCCGAACTGCCGGTCCGCCGTTATTCGGTAATGCCAGAACACGAACAGTCCTGCGGCCAGCATCACTGCGCCGGTCAAGCCCCCAGCGGCAATCATGCCGCCTCCGGTCAGGGCGCAGAGCGCCAGCAAGATACGTCCAACGGTCTTCTGATCTGCGGCGGTGGCAAAGGTGTGGGCTAATCCAGTGTTTTTGGCCAGTGGGCAG
>CAMWQV010000123.1 GCA_947176425.1 uncultured Clostridia bacterium | reverse complement strand
CAGAGCGTCAATACCAATCTGGCTGCGGCTGGGTCTGGCATAGCAGCTCTCAGGACTGCGGGACGATACGACATTCGTGCCTTTGGAACCGCTGTAATCCGCGTACAGGGTGCCGCTGCTGGCACTGGTAAATTCCACGTAATCCAGCTCCGCGTATCTGTTATAGCTGTCCTCCCACCAATCCTCAAAATCATCCCGGTCAAAATCTACATCCGCTCCCGCTTTGGCGGAATACTCAATATCGCCGGAGGAAGAACTGGTTCCGCTGTAGTTGATAACCACAGTGCCGCTCTTGGAGCTGTTCCGGGAGCTGTCGCTGCTGGTTGTCCCATATGCAGTAAATTTGATAGTCACGGAGGATTTGCTGCTGCTGCTGGGAACAAAGGTCAGAGCGTCAATACCAATCTGGCTGCGGCTGGGTCTGGCATAGCAGCTCTCAGGATTGCGGGACGATACGACATTCGTGCCTTTGGAATTGCTGTAATCGGCGTACAGACTGCCGCTGCTGGTGCTGGTAAATTCCACATAATCCAGCGTCCCGCGTTTATAGCTCTTTTCCCACCAGTCCTCAAAATCATCCCGGTCAAAATCCACATTCGCTCCTGCTTTGGCGGAGTATTCGATATCGCCGGAGGAGTCTCTGTCGTCATTGTAAATCGTCCAGCCAACACTTTTCTCAACACTTTTTACACCAGAATAATGGGCTGTTACCGTGCATTCCAGATACAGGCTGCTGTAATCATCAATATCATTTCTGTCTACAGTAAAAGAACTGTATCTGCTGGAGCTGGAGGAATCAATCTCTTTGGCATTCGTGGAACTGCTTGTTCTCAGAGACCAGTCATAGCTTAATGAGACGCCAGAGCTGCTGCCATTATAGGTGCCCGTTGCATTAACCGAGAATGTCCGGGCACTTTCTGAGGAGTTGTAAGACAAGTCTGTGCTTGTTCCGGTAGGCTTGCTCTTGCTTAAAGAAAGCTGCAGGCCGGTCTCATTAACTACTGTGACTTTACAGGTTGCCGTTTCGCTGCCTACTGTTGCAGTAATTGTAGCTGTACCAGCTTTTATGCCTTTTACGCGGCCGGCGTCAGTAACAGTCGCAACGTTTTCATTACTGGAACTCCATCTAACAGCGTTTGCAAGAGAATCCGGTTTAACAGTAGCCGTTAAAGTAAATGTGTCATTGACTAAGATGGTTTCCGACGTTCTATTCAGCTTAATACTTTCAATTTCCACTGTTTGAACTTTGCCGCAGATTGTACATTTGCCGGCATTGCCCCAAACATGATCCTCTGTTATGGGAATATCTTGTCTTACCTCTGTTTCTCCACAAACAGTACATGTATAGGTTGTTGTACCTTTTGCCGCACAAGTAGCCGGTGTTGTAATTTTTCCCTTATCCCAAGTGTGTTCTATTTTTTTAATAGGAGTTGTTGTTATATCTCCACAACCAGTTCTTTTACATGTCTGGGTTAATACGCCTTCGTCTTTACATGTAGGTGCTTTAGTGATTTCACTCTCGTAATCATGTCCAAGAGCTGGTTCATCTCTAGTATCAACTTTGTCACACCCGGCAACTGTACACTTATATTTTTTATACCCATCTTTTGTACAGGTAGCCTCTTTTGTCTCAAATGGAGTGCTTTCCCAAACGCATGTGTGTGTAGTGTCATCACCGCTGGGCTGTCCAGTACCGGTACCGCCGGTTTCAGAACTGCCGGTACCAGTACCAGTCTCAGAGCCGTCTTCCTCAGCCGCAAGTGCTGTGAGCGACAAACTGCACAGCATCGCGAACACCAAAAGCAGAGACAGCAGTCTTTGTTTTACGTGCTTCATAGTAGTATCCTTTCCTTCCTTCCTAAAAGATAGAGGTACGTTCCGGGGGTCAGGCCCTGATGGAACTGTCTAACAAAAGAACCATATCAGAGCAATGTGAAAAAACGGTTTCAAAATTGCATCAAAGTTGCATCATTTTTTAAGATTTGTTAATCACCGCCTTTCCCCCTCTGATCAGATAGACGCAGGGGCGCCGGAAGAAGTTCCCAGTTGAGAAAAAATTATGTATGGGAGAAGCGAAACTCGGTGGTATAGTCGTAGCGTTTGCCTGGGCGGAGCAGAATATCGCCCCATTCAGGATGGTTAGGACTGTCGGGGAAGAACTGGGATTCCAAGCACACGGCCTGCCGGGGACGGTAGATGGCGCCGCGTTTGCCCCGTCCGGAGATGCTCAGCATGTTGGCGGTGTAAAGCTGGAGGCCGGGCTTGTCCGTCCAGACTTCCATAATGATGCCGCTGCGGTCTCCTGTGAGCCGTGCGGCGCGGCGCAGGCCCTGGGCGGGGTCCAGGACAAAATTATGGTCGTAGCCGCCCACGTTGCGCAGCTGCTGGTCGTCGGCGTTGATGTCTCTGCTGATGGTTTTTTCCGCCGTAAAATCAAAGGGGCTGCCCGCTACGGGACGGGCCATTGCGGTGGGGATGCTGTCAGGGCCGACGGGCGTATACCGGCTTGCCGCCAGCCAGAGCAGATGCCGCATCGCGTCCCCGCCGCCGTTGAGATTGAAATAGCTGTGGTTGGTGATATTGCAGTAGGTTGTTTGGTCGGTGGCGGCCTCGTAGCGCAGGACCAGAGCCTGTTCCGTGAGTTCGTAAGTAACTTCCAGGGTCAGCGTACCGGGAAAGCCGCCCGTTCCGTCGGGGGAGGTATGGGTCAGGGTGACGGCGCACTCCCCGGTCTGCCGGACCGAAAAGACCTGTTTGTGGAACCCGTCCGGACCGCCGTGCAGCTGTTTGGGGCCCTCGTTGGGGGTGAGCGGGACGCGCCTGCCGCCAATCACACAGCTTGCGCCTGCGATGCGGTTGGCATACCGGCCGACCACCGCACCCAGAAAACCGCCGTTGTCCTCGTAGCTGCTGACGCTGTCGTAGCCCAGCACCACGTCGACCGGTTCCCGGTTGCGGTCCGGCGTCTGGAGCGTCCGCAGCGCCGCGCCGTAGGTAAGCACTTCCGCCTCCATTGCGGCGCACCGTAAGGTCAGCTTCTCTACGGTTTGTCCGTCTTTTGTTGTTCCAAAAGGCTCTCTTTGTACTGCCATTAAGCTTATCCTCCTTCTTTTCTGCTCCTGTGCAGGGCGGTCTGAAAATCAGCTTTTCCAGTATACTGTTTTTTTCCGGTAAAAACAAGTACTGTTTTGATGTTTTTTATGGACATTTTCCCAATCCCTGGATATGAATGTTTTCCGGCAGGGAATCGTCTTCCTCAATCCATTCCTGAACTTCCACTGTTTTATGTTCCCCAGGACCAATGCGGGTAATCACTTTTGACAGGCCCGCGTTAATAATCATCCGGCGGCACATGGCGCAGGATTCGGGATCGTACAGCACTTCACCTGTCGCGCCGTCTCTGCCCGCCAGATACAGCGTGCCGCCAACCATATCCCGCCGTGCCGCCGAGATAATAGCGTTGGCTTCCGCATGGACGCTGCGGCAAAGCTCGTACCGCTGTCCGTGGGGGACGTTCATCGCTTCCCGCGTGCAGCCTAGATCAATACAGTTCTTACGGCCCCGCGGCGCGCCGTTGTAGCCGGTGGAAATGATCTCGTCGTTTTTCACGATGATCGCGCCGTAACAGCGGCGCAGACAGGTTGACCGTTCCGTGACTGTCTCCGCAATATCCAAATAGTAGTCCTCTTTACTGATCCGCTCCATTTTTTTGATCCTCCTTTTCATTGTATCTGTAGTATGACAGAATATGACGGAAATTGCAAGCCTGGTATGTATCTGAATATCCTTTTATTTTTCTCGACTTACCTACTAAAAAGGTGTAGAATGCATTCCCCAAAAGCACAAAAGTCCAGTTGACATGGCCGGACCGTGTTTGTTACAATACTCCCCGGCAAGGATAAAAACACATCCCGGTTGGTAGTCCGGGATCTGGGCCTTTCCCAGACAGTAACCTGCCTCCTTTGGTTGTCCGTTCCTTGCGGCAAAACAAAAAGGAGGACTGCAACATGGAAACTGCCGAAACCCGTCTTACTGTATTGTTCGAGGACCCCTTCTGGGTGGGGCTGTTCGAGCGGATTAACGCAGGCCGCTACAGCGTCTGTAAAATCACCTTCGGCGCGGAACCAAAAGACTTTGAGGTATACGAGTATATTCTCAGCCGCTGGGATACCCTGGAGTTCAGCCCGGACTTGGAGAGCCGTCCGCCGCACTCCCGCCGCGTCAATCCCAAACGCCGCCAGCGGATGCTGCAAAAACAGACTGCCGCCGGAATCGGCACTAAGGCGCAGCAGGCTTTGAAGCTCCAGCAGGAACAGTCAAAAACCGCTCGGAAGCTGCGGTCCCGCCAGCGGAAAGAGGCCGATGCAGTACGGAAATTTCAAATTCGCGAGGAAAAGCGAAAGGAAAAACATAGAGGTCATTAGGCTTTTTCCAACAAAAGCGCGGGTGTTCTGCCTGCGCTTTTGTTTTTTGGGCGCGGCTATTGACAAGGCAGAAAAAGGATGCTATATTATAGGCAACTACTGTTTAATAAACACTAGTCTTTGAAAGGAGCCGTATAATATGAAGCATAAAGAAAATCCCAAGACCGAAGATACCTACCTGCATCGTCTTGGAAAAGCTCTGCTGCGTTATTTTCCAAGAGAACAGGTATGGGACATTCTGGAGGACTATGAGGAACATTTTTCCCTGGGCCGGGAGCGGCAAGGGACGGATGAAGCAATGATCGCCGCGCTGGGTTCGCCGGAGACGGTAGCGTCGGCCCTGCTGCGGGAAATGCCGGAGGGACGGTCCTATTTTATCCGTCATGCCGTGCGGTGGGGGGCGCTGTTCCTGCTGGCCTGTGCGAGTCTGATCTTACGGTATTCCTATATCCGCTCTCTACGGGAATTTGCAACCTATTTCTTCTTGACGGCAGGAATGCTGTCACTGTTCGTTCTGCTGCACGGTCCGGAACAGGCCGAAGTTGAGGGACGGTTTTTGCCGCCTGCCTCACGGCCTAAAGCTGTACTGTATGCGCTACCAATATTGGCCGTGCTGGGTTTGGAAGCGCTGACGCAGTATCTGATACAAGGTGTAATAGGGAATCTGCCATATCCCTTTTGGGGAGACTCGCTGGCGCGCCGAACCGGTACGATCCTTGAATGGTGCCAGTTTGGTTTGGTTCTGCTGCTGGTCTGGGTACTGTGGCGGACCTGCACTGCGTCTGTCCGGTATTTTCCGGTGATCGTACATACAACAGGGGCTATGCTGGCAATACGGGGAATTTTGAATCTTTTGCACGGCATGGATGTTTCCGCCGGGGCAGAGCGCGTTCCGCAGCTGCTGCTGCTGTGTCTGCTGCCTTATGTCTTCGGTATCTTCCTGACGCTGCTGTTCTTATGCTTTATTTGGAAAGCCGGAAAAAAGGGGGCTGTATAAAGTATGGACGCGCAGTTAAAAAAAGGAATTTTGGAGCTGTGTCTGCTGCAATGCCTCTGCGGAAAACCGCTGTATGGCTACGACATTATCCAGACCATGCACGCCTATTTCCCGGACGTTACCGAAAGCACTTTTTATGCGGTCCTGCGCCGTCTGGACAAGGAAGGGCTGGCAGAGACGTTTCGCGGAGAAGTGTCCAACGGCCCGGCCCGAAAATACTACCGTCTGACGGATGCAGGCCGGGGACGGCTGGCAGAATTGCGGTCGGATTGGGAAGAATTACAGCGGATTGTCAAAACACTGGGAATCAGCCAATCATAAAAAAGCACAGGGGGAAAAGATTCCCTCTGTGCCTTTTTTGTATCAGCCGGGAGGCCAAGTCATATCGCGTCCCGCCAGAACGTGGAAATGCAGGTGCGGAACGCTTTGCTGACCGGCTTCTCCGATATTGGAGACAACGCGGTAGCCGGGACCGGAAAAGCCCAGTTCATCAGCCAGTTTTGCGATGACCGCGAAAATATGGCCTACGATGTGCGCATTTTCCTCGTTGACGGCTGACACGGACTGGATATGCGTCTTGGGTACAACCAGGAAATGCGTTGGTGCTTGGGGCGCGATGTCGTAGAACGCATAGCAGAGATCGTCTTCATAGACTTTCTTGCTGGGTATCTCGCCGGATATGATCTTGCAGAAAAGACAGTCGGACATGGGGGTACCTCCTTTTTGTATATGCCGGATAATCAGCTCGCGTTTTCCAGGGCTTCGAGTCTGCGGGCATGTTCTTTCAGTTCTTCGCTATGTCTGCTTACAATAGATTCTAATACAAACTCGTCACTTTTATGGGCCCTTTGCTGAACTTCAACCGTCAAAGCATCCACTTTATGCTTGATCTCAATCTGGCCCTCATAGAGCCTTCTAAGATCACGGGCAACATCGGTTTCCAGCAAAATTGCGGATTCACGAGACCGTTTTTCTACCACTTCCATTCTATCATTGAGGAAAGCAACATCTTTCTTGAGGTCGGAAACATCTTCTTTGAGACCGGAAACATCTTCTTTGAGACCGGAAACATCTTCTTTGAGACCGGAAACATCTTC
>CAMWQV010000122.1 GCA_947176425.1 uncultured Clostridia bacterium | reverse complement strand
TCCAGGAAATCCTGCCAGGTAATAAATGGCGGCATTTCTGTCCCGCCGTTCTGGAACAATTCCTGCAGGATTCTATCCATTTCCGCTTCACCGCCTGCGAGACGTTCTGCTTTCAGAACCTGCAGGGGAGCTTTTGCATAGGTGCAGCTGTCAAAAATCAAGGCACTCAGGGCGGCCTGATGTTTTTCCGGCAGCATTTGCAGGTATTCGGGGTTTCTCAGGTAATAATTTGCCTGTAGATCATGGTACTTCGCCTGCCAGATATCCACATAAAATCGTCTGGCATATTCTTCCCCATGCAGTTCTTTCATAAGGCGGTAGGTTGTATAGCAGGTCAGCGCCTCCGAACTCCAGTCGGTGTTTTCCATATCATATAAAAACCGCTGGACACCCCACCATTGATGGATAATCTCATGGGCAATCACTTCTGCGGCGCTGCCGCCCTTTGACGGGTCGTTCAGGTTGGACGCTGTAAAAAATGTCTCACCCATATAGCTCAGATTTCTGCTGGCTCCGCCTCCCATCATATGTGCGCTGGTCATGACGATCTGCAGCGGTTCATCTTCCGTATAGGGCAGGGGGCCATACTGCCTGGTGCAGTATGCAAGAGTGCTGTTCAGCATGGACAGAATATCCATCTGTTCAAATTCTTGCTGATGGTTTTTACTGTAGCAGAAGTAAACCGGAAATCCTGCTTCTGGAATTTCAACCTGGACATAATTCCCTGCAAAAATTGTGGTGCGCGTTCCGCTGCTCTGTATGTGCCAGGTTGCTGTGCCGTCCTCGTTTTCCCGGATACGCTGCGGTTTTTTGCCGCTGGCGATGAGTTCCATTTCTGTGGGAAGCGTCACTTGACCGGAGTATACGCAGCTTTCTGTTTCAACAGCATTCTGGAAACTGGGAGTCAGGTGATATCCGCCTATGCTGATATATTCAGGAGTAATCTCAAAGTACAGCGATAAGGCACCGGTATTTGCGGGGACAGCAGGACGGGTATGGTAGGTGATAACTACCTCCCACTCTTCCTCTGCCGGGAGTGCCAGCGAGATATTTTTTGTTGACAGATAATGGTCGTTTTTCAGATCCTGGAAGGGTACATTCTCTCCGTTTGCCATGACTTGTTCCACTGTACAGCCTGGATCAACTTCCAGCAGACAATCCTGTTCTTTTCCGGTTAAATTCTGTATCTGATATTTTGTACTCCCTTTCAGGAGTCCGCGCCGGGTATCAAAGCGCAGGTCTGCTTCTATACGCCGGACCGCCAGTCCGCTTTCTTCTTCGGCATCCGGCCCCATTGCAACCGTCATACTGCCGCCTGTGCTTACTGTCTCATCATCCAGTGTCCGCGGCGGCTCATGGTCCATGTACGGCTGGTTCACGGCGAGAGCTGTGCCGGAAGCGAACAGCGCGATTGCCAGCAGCGGCAGGGAGATGTTCCGCAAGTTATACAGGAGGGAGCCGAGTAAATTCCGGCCATGATTTCGGACGCACAGCAGGGCGGCGATCCATACCCCGCTGAACAGGCATAACCAGAGGATTCGGCTGTAGAGCGCCATGCGGTATATGGATGTATTCCCCAAATCTCCTGAAAATCCTACCCCGGATAAGTCAATCCAATAGAGCAGGTATGTGCCTCTGCTCGCCGGTCCCATTCCCGCCAGCATAACGGCAGTAAAGCTAATAAAGCTGATATCCACTCTGCGGAAGATCAGGTAAAAGGCGGAGGTCAGCAGCACGCTCATTAACAGAGCTGGCAGCAGGAAAATGACCACGAATTTCCAATATTCATTCCATTGGAAGTTCTGTCTCAGGTTTGCCCAGGTATAGGGCAGGCAGATGAGCGCGGTAAAAAGTGCGGAACCGGCTGCCGTCAGAAGCAGGCTTATGGTTTTTACCGCGTTCACTGTTAAGGGAGACTGGATGCTGTTCATAATCGGCTCCATCTGACCCTTTTTCACCCGATTCATTTCAAACAGGGTGAGTGCGGCGAAGATAAACGATCCGCCTGCTGCTCCGGCCAAAAGGGGATTGGCTAAAGCGCTTGCCGCTGCCGTGCCTGTTCCAACACTGGCTGTTGGCACAACGGCAGAGGACAGCACCGCCAGCCAGGTGGCCTTAGAGCGGAGCAGTCTCGACAATTCTACTTTTAAGAAACGCATTTTTCAGTCTCCTTCTGCATCAGATAAAGGTACGCATCTTCCAGCGTGGGTTCCACCTTTCGGGCATTCCTGGGCAGCTTCTCCGCAACACAGCGGCAGAGGATACCTTTTGCGGTGTTGATACGGGAAGTGATTTCACAGTCTGTCTCCGGCGCTCCTTCAAAAACGCCAACGTGTCCGCTGGCCGAGACGATCATGTCCTCCGGTGTACCGGAAAAGAGGATGTTTCCGTGGTTCATCACCAGAATTTGATTGCATATGGACTGTACATCCTCGATAATGTGGGTGGAGAGCAGTACCAGTTTGTCTTGCGCCGCCTGGGAGAACAGGTTCCGAAAATGTACCCGTTCTTCCGGGTCCAGGCCCACGGTAGGCTCGTCAAAAATCAGGAAAGCCGGATTGCCCAGCAGAGCTTGAGCGATACCTACGCGCTGGCGCTGTCCGCCGGACAGGGTGCGGATTTGCGCCCGGCGTTTCTCGGTCAGGTTTGTCTGCGCAATCACGCGGTCAATGGTGCTTTTGCTGTCCCGGATGCCCTTGAGCGCTGCCATATAGTCCAAAAACTGGAAGACTGTCAGCTCATCATAGAGTCCGAAGGACTGCGGCAGATAGCCCAGCTGTGATTTCAGCAGCCGCTCAGCCTTGTCCAGCGGGGTATCGTTGACCCGGATGCTTCCCTTTGTCGGGAGCAGCGCGGCGGTCAGCAGCTTCATCAAAGTGGATTTTCCTGCTCCGTTCGGTCCCAGCAGGCCAATCAGATGAGGGCTTTCCATATGGAGCGAAATGTTGTCCAGAGCTGTTTTGCCGTTGGGATAGGTCATGCTCAGGCCGGTAATGTTGATGTTCATGTGCTTGACACATCCTTTCCTTTTTATGTGCAGGGACAGAATAACAGGAAAATGTGGAGTTTGCTTGTGCTGAATGTGTGTTTTGTGTGGAGCGAAAAAGAGCGGAGGCCCACGCCCCCGCTCCATACAGTAAATTATTCATAGATAGCCGGTAACTGTATCACTGCTGAAACTCCATGCTCGGTATTGCTGATACAAATGGTCCCATCATATTTTTCCACGATCATCTTTGCCAGATACAGGCCCAGTCCGCTGCCGCCGGTCTGCCGGTTTCTGGAAGCGTCTACCCGATAAAATGCTTCAAACAGATGGGGCAGCGCCGCAGGGTCAATTTGAATTCCTGCATTTTCTACCGCCAGTATGATTTGGGCGTTTTCCTGCCGGACTGTCACAGAAATATCCGCACCGGCAGGGGAATAAATGGAGGCGTTTGTCAAGACATTACGCACGGCTTTCCTGAGCAGATTGGGGTCGGCACAGGTTTTAACGTTTTGGGAGATTTCCGTATCAATATGCTGCTCCTTCTGCTCAAACAAATCAACATATTCCTGGAGACATATCTGCACCAGTTTCGATAGGTCAACCGGTACGGCCTGTATCGTGCCGCTGCCCTTTTCTATGCGTGATACGGTAAGCAGTTCCTGCACAATTCCTTCCATCTGCCGCACCACGGTCAGACTGCGGGCCAAATATTTATCCCGATCCGCATAGGCCCCTACACCGTCGAGCATTCCGCTTAACTGGCCCTTTATTACCGTGATCGGCGTTTTCAGTTCGTGGGAAACTGCGGAGAAAAAGTCCAGCCGCGCCTGTTCCAGCTCCCGCTCCCGGTCAATATCCTCTTGCAGAGATGCGTTTGCCTTTTTCAGTTCGTCCATTGTGACAGACAATTTTCCTGCCAGTTCATTCAGGCTGTGCGCTAAAATTCCAATCTCATCTGTCCGATCCTCCGCACAGCTCCAGGTAAAATCCAGAGCGGACATCTTTTGCGAAATGTCGCTGATCCGCATAATGGGCCGGGTAATAAAACAGGTATAGAACAGCGAACTGAAAACAGATATCAGAAGAATAATGATAAGCAGCAGCGGCCATACCTGATCCAGAACTTCCACAGCCTGGTTGACAGCCTGCATACTGCCAACAACCATGCGGTGATAAATCTCCGGCGAATTGGAAAAGGTAAAGGAATCTCCGATTGCCTGCATAGCATTCCAATTTTCGTTTGCATCACCAGCAGATACGATTGTATTTTTTTCTATATCGCTGAGATCGATTGCCTGCCAGCGAGTACCCGCTTCTGTTTGACCTTCGGCATAGGTGTCCGCTGCAGTAATTCCGTTTTTGTCTGTGATAAAGACCGCCGCGTCGTAGCTTGCGGCAAAGTGTGATATGATCTGATCACAATCCGCTAAAGTGCTTTGTTTCAACTGGTCAGCCAGCCGCTCTGTTTCGTCAGCCAGGACTTGTGTACGGCTTGCTGTATATGTCATGGGCATCACCCAGGCGATAAACCCATAGGTAAGCACACAGGCCAGCATCTGAAGCAGACAGGTGATCAGAAAAATTTTAGCTGCCAGATTTCTCTTCAGTTTGGATATCAACACGGTAGCCTACCCCCCTGATTGTTTCAATGTAATCTGCTCCCAACTTTTTTCGGAGATTTTTGATGTGTGTGTCTACGATACGTTCCTCACCGTAAAAGTCATAACTCCATACACGGTTCAGCAGCATCTGCCGGGTCAGCACTTTTCCCTGGTTCTGGAGCAGCGTTTTCAGCAGTTCAAATTCTCGCTGTGTCAGATTGACCGTTTGATCTCCTACCCATGCTTTATAGCCGTCTAAGTCCAAACGCAGTCTGCGGTATGTCAGATATTTTTGTCCGTTGTATCCTGTTGTACGGCGCAGGACCGCTTCAATTTTTCTCAGCAGGATAGGCATGGAGAATGGTTTTGTGATGTAATCGTCAATTTGCAGGTCAAATCCTTTCAGCTGATTCCATTCACCATCCAGCGCGGTCAGCATGATGATCGAAACATCGGATTCCTGGCGAACCGCTCTGCACACGCTGTAGCCGTCCAGCTTCGGCAGCATCAGATCCAGCAGAATCAGGTCCGCGTTTTCCTGATGGAATTTCTCCAGTGCTTCCTCGCCGTCAGAAGCTATCATTACTTGGTAGCCCTCATTTTCCAGATAATTTTGAAGCAGTTCCTGTATATCAAAATCATCTTCCACAATTAAAATATGCGCCATTTATATCACCTCTCATAAAGCATAGCATAGGAATGTGAATTTTGTGTGGAGTTTGCCATTTTGTATAGGACAGGTGGGAGGCTGGCACCACCTCCCACCTGTTTCATACCGCTATTTGAGTTTATCCGCCACAGCCTGACACTGCGCCGCAATCTGTTTCCGATCTTCCTCCGTACACTCCCTGCTGCACTTGGTGATCTGGTACTCCAGATAACTGGCCAACCCATCCAGCAGAGCGTCTGCCATGTCCTGCGGTGTCGCGCACAGTTTCGCGTCGGTCCAGTCCCCCAGCTGTGAATCCCACTCCAAAACTGTATATCCACGCGAAGTGGTGACAATTTCATACATACTATCTTTGGTGAGATAGTCCTGGAAGACTTCCAAAACCTTTTCAAATGTCATGATATTTATCCTTTCCGCTTTTTAAGAATCTGCGCCTGTACCTGAACTGAATCTATACATATGTTGATTATAACCGATTTAACCAGCTATTTCAATAGGAATTGCTGAACAGAGCGGGCAAATTTCACCCTTACATATAGAAGCTAATCATGGAAAATCCGGGCCGGGTATTCACAAGGGAGCAGTTTTTAGATATAAGGCAAAGGAGCAGGGGTAACGGCTGTGTTCCGTTTTTATCCGGGCATATAGCGATGGACTAAGGGAAATCCCTCAAGTTCATCGGCTCTGCGTCTATGCGTCTGGCTCGCGGTAGGGCATAGCGTCTAATCTCTCCGTGCAGCCCAGCCGCTTTGCAACTATACCCATAAGCCATCTATTGAACTTGCTCAAACGTTGGAATTGCCGAATCTGTTTCTCTGATAAATACTCCGGACTTGCATACTCTGCAATAATACTTTCGTGGAAATACCCATATTTCCCGAAGGAATCCCCAATTTCAATAAAAGGCTGCACCATTTTACAGCCGAGTTTTTTTCCTAACAGACCGATTGCGAACATATCCCCTCTGATAAAAGTCCCGCCATACACACATCCTAACTGTTCGGGGAGCGTCTTTAGAAAACACTCACAGCAGCGGCCTTGTGAAGCTTCTGGAAAGCCGCCCTGCACAAGAAATGACAGCCGAGTTCCAGGTGTTGTTTTAGGGGGCAGGCTCTCTAAGAATTCAAGCATTGTTCCGGGAACATTCTCCACATACAGCGGCAACGCAAACAAGATATTGGTATTTTCACAAAAGGCTGCTCTCGCTCCCGCCCAGCTTGTCCTGTCAGAAAGATACCAGACCTCGGCGGTGTGACCGCATTTCTGAAAGCCCGTCTAAAATGCGCTGATGATTTT
>CAMWQV010000121.1 GCA_947176425.1 uncultured Clostridia bacterium | reverse complement strand
CCCCTGCGCCTGTTCGCTGCCGATATTCCACAGAGCGTTGTCATCCCAAGATATGGAATTTGTAGCGTTGTAGATTTCCATGACTTGGTCGTAATGCTTCTGGGACGCGGCATAGACGTTTAACATTTCGCCTGCAAAATTGCCCATAGAATATAGGGGTTTTTCTGTACCGTCCTCTGAATATGCAGGTGTCATATCCATCTCTGCAAGATATTCAAACCCCTTGCGGTTAACCGGAAAGCTTGTGTTGAAATAGTCATCAGGACTCTTGATCTCCGGCTGTGCCAGAAGAAACATCCGCAAAAATTCCCATGCACCCTCTTTGTCCTTGCAGGCGGAGGTCATGGCGACAGTACTGCCAATGCCGAAGCTGCTTCCGTAGCTTCCGTCTCTTGTGGGATAGCCGATATAGCTGACCTCTCCGCCAAAAATCTGTTCGGCGTCCTGAATGTCCAAAAAGTTCCCCAGACCAAGATAATGCAGCATCATTTTTCTTTCCGCTATCAAAGAGTAAATCTGTCCCGGCTCATCTGTGCCGTTGAATGCGGAGTATGGGTAGGACGGATCTCCTATCTCTGCCCCCGCTGTATTGCAGAAAGACAGAACTGTTTTGAAGTCTTCGCTGTCAAAGAAACAGGTCCCGGTCTTCCAGTCGATGTAGCTGTTCAGGTCGTCAGTCACCAAATTATATAACAGTTCTATTTTTGTCGTCTCCGGCCAAAAGACGGATGCACCCTCCGGCATCGTCTCAAATATGTCCAGAAATTCCTCGAACGTCCAGCCGAGCCGGTCGCCTACCACAGACTTTGCGCCAACAACACCGCCCATACTAAAGCTGTCAAATACGGTATAAAGTTTTCCGTCTTGTTCCGCGCACTCAAGCACATGTTCCATAACGCCGTCCCGGCCCAGTTCCGGGTCGTTTTCGATATAAGGCCACAGGTCCTCCAGCATCCCCAGCGTGCCATACCGCTGGAACGGCAAATCGTCTATATCCAGCAGGTCGGGAACGTCTCCCGCAGCAATCTCCGTCATGAGCCGCTGGAGCCCCTGCTTATATTCTCCTTCAGAGAACCATGCGCCAGTCTGTCTGTAATATGTCTTGTAAACTATACGGCAGGTAGTGCTTGTTCGGTTAAATTCCGCCACATATTTTCTGATATAGTAATCGCTGCCAACCCCGACAAGCGTCAGCACGGTCTTTTCCACATTCTCCGCGCCGGGCGTCAGGACCGCTATCTGTGCGGTTAGATTTTCATAGACAGGCCCTATGATTTTTCCGTCCTCCTGGATAGAAAAGCCCAGCAGCGCCGAAGTATTGATTCCTGTATCAAGCCAATTCATCAGCGGCACAAAAGAACCCGTTTCCGCATTCCAGCCTTGCAGCGTACCTCCGGCATTGCAGAAAAACAGATAGTCTCTGTTTCCCGGATAAACGGCAGAGCAGTTTTCGGGAAGTTCGTATGTCTGCCCCCAGTCCTGCGTCTCCTGGTCTATCGTCCGTATTGTGTCTGTCTCGCCGTCTGAAATAAAGAATCCCGTTCCGCCGTCTCCAAAACGGACCGGCACCGCGTTTTTTCCGGCGTCCAGCGTGAATTGATATTTCTGCCAGTGGTTCAGCGCGAAAACAGACTCGCCGGAAACTAAATACAGCCATTTGCTGCTGTCCATGACGGCACCGTCTATTTTTTCGATTGGCAGTTCGGCGGTTATTTTTGTCAAATTATATTTTTCCTTTGATTCTCCTGTCCCGTCTATACACCACAGAAAATCATAGGTCTCATAGGCCAGCCCACCCCCGAACGCTCTGCCGGTGAGCCAGAGGGAACCGCCGCTGTCTGCTTGCAGCGATTGTATCTGCACGAATGCGCTGATACCGTCCTCCAGATAGCTGTCCCCGGAAAGAATTTTTTGCGGCATACCGTCTTCCCCTATGCTGTAGATAAAGCTGTGGGGTTCCGCTTCGTCATTGATCTGATTAACTGCCAGATAGACTTTTCCGTCCGTATCTCCGGCGCATCCGCCGATAAATTCATCATAGGTAATGTTTGGGTCAAAAAGTTCTGTCCCGTAGGAGACAAGGGTTGTTTCTTCCGGTTTGCCCCCACAGGCTGTCAGCGTCAATAACGCGATGAGCAGCAGCGCAAATTTGAATCGTTTCATATTTTTTACATCCTTTCACTGACATACAGCTCCGCCCGGTTCTGAATCATCTTTGCGGTTTCGTCTAGGGAGCGGTCCCCGGCAAAATACACCTGCGCCTGTTCGCTGACGATATTCCACAGATCGTCGTCATCCCAAGTTATGGAATTTGTAGCGTTGTAGATTTCCATGACTTGGTCGTAATGTCTCTGGGGCGAGGCGAGGTAGTCTAAAACTTCGCTGCCGTCATATCCATAACCGCCCTCGGAAAACTTTGGTATCTCTGTCCCGTCCGGTAAATACTCAGGTGTGCTGGACATCTCCCAAAGATATTCAAACCCCTTGCGGTTGACCGGAAAGCTTGTGTTGAAATAGTCAACAGAACTCTTGAACTCCGGCTGTTCCAGAAGAAACATCCGCAAAAATTCCCATGCGCCCTCCTTGTCCTTACAGGCGGAGGTCATGGCGACAGTACTTCCGACGCCGAAGCTGCTGCCGTAGCTTCCGTCTCTTGTGGGATACCCAATAAAGCTGACCTCTTCTCCAAACATTTTTTCAGCGCTCTGAAGTGCCATAAAGTTCCATAAACCGAGCTGATGCAGCATCATCTTTCTATCTGCTATCAGAGAGTTAAGCAACTGCGGCTCATCTGTGCGGTAGTATGATAAGTACGGGTAGGACGGGTCTCCGATCTCTGCCCCCGCTGTATTGCAGAAAGACAGGATCGTTTTGAAGTCTTCGCTGTCAAAGGAACAGGTTCCAGTCTCCCAATCAATATAACTGTCCAGGTCTTCCGTCACAATATCATATAACAATTCTATTTTTGCCGTCTCCGGCCAAAAGACGGAAGTGCCCTCCGGCATCGACTCAAACAGGTCCAAAAATTCCTCAAACGTCCAGCCAAGCCGGTCGCCTGCCACAGACTTCGCGCCAACAACACCGCCCATAGAAAATGTATTGAATACAGTATAGAGTTTTCCGTCCTGTTCCGCGCACTCCAGCACATGTTCCATAACGCCGGCCCGGCCCAGTTCCGGGTCGTTTTCGATATAAGGCCACAGGTCCTCCAGCATCCCCAGCGTGCCATACCGCTGGAACGGCAAATCGTCTATATCCAGCAGGTCGGGAACGTCTCCCGCAGCAATCTCCGTCATGAGCCGCTGGAGCCCCTGCTTATATTCTCCTTCAGAGAACCATGCGCCAGTCTGTCTGTAATATGTCTTGTAAACTATACGGCAGGTAGTGCTTGTTCGGTTAAATTCCGCCACATATTTTCTGATATAGTAATCGCTGCCAACCCCGACAAGCGTCAGCACGGTCTTTTCCACATTCTCCGCGCCGGGCGTCAGGACCGCTATCTGTGCGGTTAGATTTTCATAGACAGGCCCTATGATTTTTCCGTCCTCCTGGATAGAAAAGCCCAGCAGCGCCGAAGTATTGATTCCTGTATCAAGCCAATTCATCAGCGGCACAAAAGAACCCGTTTCCGCATTCCAGCCTTGCAGCGTACCTCCGGCATTGCAGAAAAACAGATAGTCTCTGTTTCCCGGATAAACGGCAGAGCAGTTTTCGGGAAGTTCGTATGTCTGCCCCCAGTCCTGCGTCTCCTGGTCTATCGTCCGTATTGTGTCTGTCTCGCCGTCTGAAATAAAGAATCCCGTTCCGCCGTCTCCAAAACGGACCGGCACCGCGTTTTTTCCGGCGTCCAGCGTGAATTGATATTTCTGCCAGTGGTTCAGCGCGAAAACAGACTCGCCGGAAACTAAATACAGCCATTTGCTGCTGTCCATGACGGCACCGTCTATTTTTTCGATTGGCAGTTCGGCGGTTATTTTTGTCAAATTATATTTTTCCTTTGATTCTCCTGTCCCGTCTATACACCACAGAAAATCATAGGTCTCATAGGCCAGCCCACCCCCGAACGCTCTGCCGGTGAGCCAGAGGGAACCGCCGCTGTCTGCTTGCAGCGATTGTATCTGCACGAATGCGCTGATACCGTCCTCCAGATAGCTGTCCCCGGAAAGAATTTTTTGCGGCATACCGTCTTCCCCTATGCTGTAGATAAAGCTGTGGGGTTCCGCTTCGTCATTGATCTGATTGACTGCCAGATAGACTTTTCCGTCCGTATCTCCGGCGCATCCATCAATAAATTCATCATAGGCAATGTTTGGGTCAAAAAGTTCCGTTCCGTAGGAGACAAGGGTTGTTTCTTCTGGTTTGCCCCCACAGGAGGTCAGTATCAATGCTGCGATGACAAGCAGAATGCTAAACTTTTTCATATCGTTCTCCTCATTTGATGTTTATAATAAACAAGCAAAACTAAAGGATCACACATCCATTGCCTCTGTGTAATCCTTTAGTTTGCTTATGCTGGGTTCGTGTAATGCTATTTACTACAGGTCCTGATAGAAAAATAGCATAACGTTTGCTTTAATTAGCGCGGGCTTTAAAGCAATACTGCTCAGTATTTCCGGTTCAAAAATTTTCAATCGCCGTACGGGTCGTTACAACCACAAGAGCCCAAGCAATAATGCGGTTTATAATTATTATCACTTGATCCAGAACAGTAATGCCCAGTTTTAATGTTCTCGTATTCAACATTAGAACAATAGTCACAGACCCATTGCTCTCCTTCTTCCGCATAGTAATGCCGTCCACCGCCATTGCAGCCGCCTATTACCCGACCATATGGGTTTCTCTTTATATATATACGGCTGCAACTGCCGCCGCAACTACTGCAACTGGCAATACGCGGAGTTATCTGACTCTCGCTTGCCAGGGCCGCCGGGCTGAGAACCGAACACATCATGACCGCCGCACATAAAACACTCATTAAACGTTTCATAAAGTTACCTACTTTCAAAATTATTAAATGGGGGATATATGGAAGCAATTAAGTCTGATTGCTTCGCATTTATCCATCGGAATAAATTTTCACAGGACAGTTATCGTCGTTATGACTTATTTGGCTACTGTCTGCGCCGTACTCGAACCGGAACTATCCTCCGCATAAAATGTGACCACAGCGCGATAATCAGCATTAGGATAGTCGGGTTCGTAGGGAATTGATGCAGAATATCTTGTGGCATTACTGGTCTGCATCGCCGGTGTGTCTTTAACGGTTAGCGTACACTCTGTAACCCAGCGGGAGTCATTATTCTGTTGGATATCAATTTTGCTGGCTCCAATAACATCCATAGTACTGCTGGCTGTGACGGAAAAAAGTATATATAGTTTTCCGTCATCTCCCGCAGATAGATCGGCAGAATATCGCTTAATTCTTACACTTGCTCTGGATTCCATAGCGAAGGCAGTAGCCGACAAAATTAAGGAGAACACAAGAAACAGCGCCATATTGTGCATCACTTTTTTCAACAATGTTCACCCCCTCACTACATATTTGCATAGGCGGAAAGAACCATCTGCCGCAGTTCGCTTTTTTTAACTGCACCGCCAATAAAGCATTCATAGTGTTCCGTCGCCCATACCGCCGCATTGTTGTTAATGTTTTCGAGTAAATAAACCATAGTGTCATTGACCAAAAATATTTCCGCAGGCGCGTTTGTTTTTTCAGTTTGTGCGTTTGGCTCATCCCAGTAGCTTTCGACCTCAAACTGCAAAAAATTGGTTCCGTCCGTATACTCCGCCGATAAATGCCACAGAGTTCCGTCAGGCATACAGAGCGTTTCTATGTTATCGAGTATATATCCTTCTGGAATCCACGCCGGTTCGGAAACTTCTGTTATACCATATGCGTCCAATGCTTCTTGAAGTGATGTAAACTCCGTCTTGCCGTCACTCTCATTGGAAGTATGTTCCGGGGCCGCATTTTTTGGAACATCCTCCGCACCATCGGACCAAATTTCGCCAAAGCTGAATACCTCGTCTGTCCAGCGGGCCATTGCGCCAAAAACATCCAATCCTGCCGCCTGCGCAACGGCCATACATCCAAGCATACAGACGATTGTAAGAACAGCAGCCAGCCCGACACGCCAGACCCGGCGGACAGGCCGCGCCGTCTTTTTTCCGTATCCCGGATGCATTATCATCAGTCTCTGTTGGAAACTGGCATAAGCGGTTTCAGCGTCTGGAAATTCCGGCATAGGGTCTTTGCGGTCCAGCGCGTCAAGATATGCGTCGATCAATGCGGGATCATAATTTTTCTCTGTCATATTTTCCATCGCCTCGTCCAATGCGCCGGTCAGCTCATCAACAGACATGGCCTCCAGCATCATCGAAAACGCATTGCCGTCATCAGAGGAATAATTTGACGGTTTCCCGCGCTGTTTACCACCAGGCTTGTTCATGCCTCACCTCCTGTCCCCTCACTAGATACATGTAATGAGCGGGACATTTTCGGACAAAATTTTTTGAATTTCCCTATAATCAGCAAAGTGCATAAATTTATGTATATATAAC
>CAMWQV010000120.1 GCA_947176425.1 uncultured Clostridia bacterium | reverse complement strand
TTCATCCAGACGCCGGCATTGGTGATGTTGAGGGGTTTCGGGGGGTGGGAGTTGTGAATATGAGACAGCGTATGAGGTTGTCAAAAACGACTCCCTTTGGAAGATTGCCAAAAACTTCTACGGCGACGGCGCAAAATGGCCTGTGATCTATAACGCAAACAGAGACAAGATCAAAAATTCCGATCAGATTCAAATCGGTCAGATTCTGGTAATCCCTGCCGCGTAAAACAAAAAATCATCCGGAGGAACGGCGCGTTCTTCCGGATGATCTTTTTCGTTCAAATCCTGCCTGCGGCAGCGGTAATCAGACGCTTAAACGATTCTGCCGCGCGGTCTGCCGCTTCCTGAACTTCCTTATGGTCCAGCGGCTGCGCCGAAATACCCGCCGCCATATTCGTAATGCAGGAGATGCCGCAGATTTCCAGCCCCATATGCCGCGCGGCCATGGCTTCGCAGGCGGTACTCATGCCCACCGCGTCGCCGCCCCAGCTCCGGCACATCCGTATTTCCGCGGGCGTCTCGTAACTGGGCCCGGCCAGCTGCACATACACCCCTTCCTGCAAGGGGATATTCAGTTCCGCCGCCGCCTCTTTCACGATTCCCCGCATACGCAGGCTGTATACCTCGCTCATGTCCGGGAAACGCGGCCCTAATTCCTCCGCGTTCGGCCCGGTCAGAGGGCTTGGGACCCCTGCCGCGATATGGTCCGTCAGCAGCATGAAATCTCCGGGACGGAAATTCGTGTTGATTCCCCCCGCCGCGTTGGTGAGCAGCAGTTTCTTTGCGCCCAGCAGTCCCATTAAACGCACCGGCAGCACTACGTCCTGCATCGAATACCCTTCGTAATAATGCACCCGGCCCTGCATCACTGCTGCCGGTACGCCCTGCACACGGCCAAACACAAACCGTCCTTTATGACCCGCTACCGTTGATGCCGGGAAACCGGCAATCTCAGTATAGGGGATCGTTTGCTCAATTTCAATCTCTTCTGCATAGCCGCCCAGTCCAGAACCCAACACCAGCCCGATTTCAGGCTGAAAGTCCGTCTTTTCCCGGACGCTTTGCAGACAGCCGGTCAGTTTTTTATATACCTCGCTCATGGTTCGTTTCCCTCTTGATTTGTTGTACGTATTCGCTCGATTTCTTCACGGGTGAAACCCCCTTCCCTTGACTACTGAACGCCGAGACGTTCTTTTAAAGCGTCTTGCAGGATTTGGGAGAAGTTCAGATGCTCCTGAAGGGCGGCTTCGTTCAGCCATGCGGGAATTGACAGAGTTTTTTTGACTGATTTTTCAAAATGGCGTTTTGCATATTCCTCTACATCAACTGTGATAACATTAACAAACGTCTCATATACAGCAGTCTCCCCATCTTCATCCGCAAGTTCGGCCAGGACGGCAGCCGGATCGACCTGATCCAGCGGAGAAGGAACCGGCGCCGCCTGCTTTTCCCTTTGGAGTGTATAGAGATAACCCGCAAGACAGTCAACAGCCATATATGTGGCATCCTCCAACGTGGGACCGCAGGTAGCTGTACCTAAATCCGGAAAAATAACGGAGTATCCATTTTTTTCTTTGATAAAACACGCGGGATATGCAGATATCATGGAAAACGCCTCCTAATCACAATCATATTTCCGAAACCGGCTTATTTCAATCCGGCCTGTTTCAGAATAGAGTTTTCAACAAACTTTGTCAGCTCCTTGCAGTGGAAAGGAATGGTAACTTTTCCGGGTTTTGACGGATGTTTGTAATGCCTGTGCGAGCCTTCTTGGGACGCAAAGTACCAGCCGTCTTGTAAGACGATTCTCTCCATCTCCCGCGGTTTTTTGGGCATGGTACGCTCCCCTTCTATTGCAGGTCCGCCGGTCCGAACCCCTGGGGGAGCAATTCACGCAGCGTAAAAACCTCATACCGCGTCCTGCCGGCCGCCAGGATAATCTGGAACGTATCCGGGTTACAGAACTCCATCATGACCTGACGGCACACCCCGCAGGGCGCGGCATAGTCTGTCAGCACGCCGTCCCTGCCGCCCACGATGCAGATTGCCTGAAATTCCCGCTCCCCCTCGCTCACCGCCTTGAAAAATGCCGTGCGTTCGGCGCAGTTGGTGGGCGTGTACGCGGCGTTCTCAATGTTGCAGCCGGTGTAGCGATTTCCGGATTTTGCCAGCAGCGCGGCCCCGACTTTGAAATGCGAATAGGGCGCATAGGAAAATTCCAGCTGTTTGATGGCAAGCTCGATCAGTTCCTCAATTAACGCTTTCTCCATCCTGTACCGCCGCCTTTCTCAATATCCGGACGCTTCCTCGTTCTTCACCAGCTTCACAATCCGGCTGGTGCCGAGACGGTCCGCGCCCAAACTTAAAAATTTTTCCGCGTCGTCTAAAGAGGATATCCCTCCGGCGGCCTTGATTTTTACTCCCGGCCCCACGTGCTTCGCGAACAGCTCCACATCCGCGAACGTCGCCCCGGCAGCAGAAAATCCCGTAGAAGTCTTGATGTAATCCGCCCCGGCTTTCGTCACCAGTTCGCACATTTTAATTTTTTCCTCATCCGTCAGCAAACAGGTCTCGATAATCACCTTGAGTATCTTATCCCCGCAGGCGGTTTTCAGCGTGCGGATTTCGTTCTCGATATCCTCATAGCGTTTGTCCTTGAGCCAGCCGATATTCAGCACCATATCGATTTCCGCCGCGCCGTTGGCCAAAGCGTCTTTCGTCTCGAACTCTTTCGCGGCAGTAGTCATGTAGCCGTTGGGAAAACCGATGACCGTACAGACCGCCGTCTTCCCCTGCAAATACCCGCTGGCCTGTTTCACATAGCTGGGCGGGATGCACACGGAAGCCGTCCCATATTTCACCGCGTCGTCGCAGATTTGCCGGATTTCCGCCCAGGTGGAACCCTGCAATAATAACGTATGGTCAACGTGCCGCAATATTTCTTTTACGTCCATGTCCGAACCTCCTGTTGTTACTTATTTTGGCCGGCGCGGATCAGTTCCCGGACCGCCTCGATTCCCACCTGCACCGCGCCGTCCGTGTCATGCGCCACGGGATTTTCCAGTCCCAGTTTCTCCCGTTCCTGATTGGCAACCACCAGGAAACACGAGCCGCACCGTACCCGCAGGCAGCTGGCCGTCACGAACAGCGCGGCGGATTCCATCTCGCTGGCCAGGCAACCCAGACGCTTCCAGGCTTCCCACTTGTTCAGCAGTTCATAGCTGACCGGTTTGGCTTCCGGTTCATGCTGGCCATAGAAAGAATCTTTGCACTGCACGACGCCCGTATGAAACGCAAACCCTTTCTTTCCGGCGGCGGACACCAGCGCGTTGGTCACGGACAAATCCGCAACGGCGGGGAACTCAATAGGCGCGTACTCCCGGCTGGTGCCTTCCATGCGGATTGCGCCGGTGGCAATCACGATATCCCCGCTTTTGACCGGCGTCTGCATCCCGCCGCAGGTCCCTACGCGCACGAACGTATCCGCGCCGCAGCGGACAAGCTCCTCCATGGCGATGGACGCCGACGGCCCGCCGATACCGGTAGAAGTGACGCTCACTTTCACGCCGTCCAGCGTTCCCGTGTACGTCACATACTCCCGGTTGTCCGCCACTAAAACGGGATTGTCAAAATACTGTGCGATTTTTGCGGAACGTTTCGGGTCGCCGGGCAGAATCACATAGCGTCCGATTTCGCCCGGCGCGACCTGAATATGATACAGACGGCTGGCGTCCTCTGAATAATTCTTCATGGTTTTTTCTCCTTGCTTTACCGCTGTCCTTTGTCATAGGGAATACCCTCGGCTTTGGGCGCGCGGGATTTTCCGGACACAAACACCAATACAATCAAAGAAATGATATACGGGAACATATTATAGACGGTACTGGGCAGATTCAGGTTTTTCAGCGCCTCAAAACCGGTGTACACATTGGACAGTGCGCGGAACAGTCCGAACAGCAGCGCCGCCAGACCGATATTGACCGGCTTCCACTGTCCAAAAATCATCACCGCCAGCGCGAGAAACCCAAAACCGGCCACGCCGTTTTCAAATTTCCATTCGCTGACGCCCGCGGTGATATACACCAGGCCGCCCAAACCGCCCATCGCGCCGGAGATCAGCACCCCGGCATACCGCATGACATACACGTTGATGCCCACGGAGTCCGCCGCCTGCGGATGTTCGCCGCAGGCCATGAGGCGCAGGCCGAACCGGGTCCTGTACAGCGCCAGATACGACGCAATCAGCACCAGCAGGGAGATCAGCATAAACCAGTTAAATTCAAACCTGCCGATATTCACCAAAAAAGCTTTTTTTGCCTGGCCGTATGCCACGGTAGAGGAAACGTTGTCCGCGTTTTCCGCCATGTTGACCGCGCGCACCAGCACCACAGCCGCCGCGGGTCCCAGCAGGTTCAGCGCGGTGCCCACCAGGGTCTGGTCCGCGTTGAACCGGATTGCCGCCACCCCTAACAGCAGCGAGAAGATCATCCCCACCAGTACCGAAGCTAAAATCACAAGCAGGATCATCAAAAAGGCGGGTGTCCCGGCAGGCGCGTATTTCATCATCAGCGCGCCGCCCAGCGCGCCCATGACCATAATTCCCTCCAGGCCGATATTGATGACGCCGCTGTGTTCCGAAAAACACCCGCCTAACGCTACCAGCACCAGTACAGAAGCAAAAATCAGGGTATATTGAATCAGCAGTACCATTACGCTTTGCCTCCTTTCTTTGCCTTTTCGTCACGTTTGTCCAGCCAGCGGTTGAGCCAGAGCTTGAAAAACAGCACAAAGCCGCACAGGTAGATAATAAACGCGGAGATCAAATCCGATATCTGGGCGCAGTACATGCTTTTATCCACATACGTGCCGCCGCTGGTGATATGCTGGATGAAATACGACGCGAAAATCGTGCCGATAGGGTTCAAACCGCCCAGGAACGCCGCCGCGATGCCGTTGAAGCCCATGGCCGGGACGCTGGTCTGCTGCACCATCCACTGCTCGATTCCGGTCAGATAGTAGATGCCCGCCGCGAAGCCCGCCAGACCTCCGGCAATCATCATCGTCAGGATGACGTTCCGCTGTTCTTTCATGCCGCAGTATTTCGCCGCGTTCTTGTTCAAACCGGTGGCTTTCAGCTCATAGCCGAACTTCGTTTTCTCCAGGACCACCCATACCACAACCGCCATAATAATTGCCAGCGGCAGGCCGATGGTCACAAACTCGTTCTTGGAGAACAGCTTGTCCAGTCCCATATTGGGCAGCAGCGCGGCCTTGTTGCCGCTGGACAGGGGGGTCGTATAGGGCGTGGACTGCTCTTTTACCGTAGTCAGCAGCATGTTCACGCAATACAGGGAAATCCAGTTGAGCATGATGCAGGAAATGACTTCGTTCACGTTAAAATACGCCTTTAACGCGCCGGAAATGCCGCCCACCAGCGCGGCCAGCAGGACCGCCGCCAGCAGGCATACGATCCAGGGCAGTTTCAGGCCCAGGGCGCAGTACAGGCACGCGCCCGCGCCCACGACGTACTGTCCCGCCGCGCCGATATTGAACAGCCCCACTTTATACGCGAACAGTACCGACAGAGCGCACATCAGCAGCGCGGACGCGTTGACTAATGTGGTGCCGAAATACTTGATTGCCGCCGCTTTGCTGGGATAATACAGGAAATTTTTCAGGATTGCCGTAATTGCGCCCGCCGCGCCGCCTGGATTGATAATCAGCAGCACGATATAGCCGGTCAGCAGGCCCAGGAGGATGCACAGCAGCGAGGCCAGAATCGTCTGAAACGCCCCGTTGCGCAAAATGCTCTGTTTCTTCACGACGCCGCCCCCTTTCTCTTGGAACCGGCCATATACAGGCCCAATTCCTCTACCGTTACCGTCTTGGGGTCAAATTCCCCCACAATCTCGCCCTCATACATAACCAGAATCCGGTCCGATACGTTCATCACTTCGTCCAGCTCCAGGCTCACCAGCAATACGCCTTTTCCCGCGTCCCGCTGCGCCACGAGCTGCTTGTGGATATACTCAATCGCGCCCACGTCCAGACCGCGGGTGGGCTGCACCGCAATCAGCAGTTCCGGTCCCTTATCGATTTCCCGGGCAATAATCGCCTTCTGCTGGTTGCCGCCCGACATGGCCCGGGCTTTTGTGACCGGTCCCTGTCCGGAACGCACGTCGTACTGTTCAATCAGCCGCGACGCGTACTCGCGGATTGCTTTCCGCTTCAGAAAACCCGCTCCGCTGGTGAACTGCGGTTCAAAATACCGCTGCAATACGATATTATCCTCCAGCGAATAGTCCAGCACAAGGCCGTGTTTGTGCCGGTCCTCCGGGATATGGCTCATGCCTAAAGTGAGCCGCTTCCGGATGGGCAGATGGGTAATATCCGTGCCGTTCATGGTGATGGCGCCGCTTTTCAGCGGCTCCAGTCCGCTCAGGCCATATACGAACTCCGTCTGCCCGTTGCCGTCGATGCCCGCGATGCACACGATTTCTCCCCGCCGTACCTGCAAAGACACGTTGTTGACCGCGTTGTTCTTGTGCCGTTTCGACGCTACCGTCATGCCCTTAATATCCAAAACCACGTCTTTCGGCGCGGCGGGGGCTTTTTCCAC